>JAGGYP010000025.1 GCA_021162485.1 Thermoplasmata archaeon | reverse complement strand
GGGGTATAATGCATGCTTTAATAGCGGGAAAAATAGCAGGGGAGGTAATCGGGGAAGCTATAGAAAAAGATGATTTTAGTAGAGAGATGCTTTCTAAATATGAAAAACTATGGAAAGAAAAACTAGGGCACAAGTTACATAGAAATTATGTGATGAAAGAGGTCGCCTCAACATTTGATGACAAAACATTTGATAAACTAGCAGATTCTGTAAAGGATATAAAATTTGATGAATTCAGCACTAGAGGCTTGGTAAAAGCGCTTGTTTTAAAACACCCAACCTTGTTAATGAAACTGAAGCCACTTGTAAAGGAATATAAAAGTTGGAGATCTGAAAAATGAGATTCGGGCTGGTTTGCAAACCAAAGGATGAAAAAGCCTTTGCACTAGCTAAAATGGTATATGATTTTTTAAATGAAAACAAGGTTGAAATATTACATGAGGAAGTACTCACAGAAAAAATTGGAAAAAAAGGTTATAGTTTTGAGGAAATAAACAAACTATCTGATATTGTTATAACAATTGGCGGCGATGGCACCATTCTTAGAACACTTGAGAAGATAGATAAACCGATCTTTGCTATAAACTCTGGCGGCATGGGTTTTTTAACAGAAGTTGAGTCAAAATATGCCATTAGCGGTGTAAAAAGAATACTCGAGGGAAAATATAATGTTGAGGAGAGAATGAAACTAAAGGTTTTACTTGATGGTAAGAGACTAAGTGATGCCACCAATGAGATAACATTACAAACAGCCAACATAGCTAAACTGGTTGAATTTCAGATATTTGTTGAAACAGAAAGGATAGAAGTCATAAAGGCAGATGGTATAATTGTTGCCACTCCTACAGGGTCTACTAGCTATGCTCTAAGCGCCGGCGGCCCTATTATAGATCCATCTGTTGATGCTGTTGTAATCGTACCACTCGCTGCTTTTAAACTCTCAGCAAGACCATGGATAATACCGTCACAAAAAAGAATTTGTATCAAGTTAACACCTGTGAGTAAGAATGCTGTGCTTGTTATAGATGGTAAAGAAAGGCATAATGTTACACCTAAAAATGAGGTTTGCGTTACTAAATCTGAGAAAAAAGCAAAGTTTATAAGATTCGGTGAAAGCTTTTACCAGATGGTAAGATTGAAACTGACAAGATAAAAATGATATTTGATAAACCTGTTGAAAAATGGAAAATTAAAAAAGATTGCCTCAGACTGATACTAGAGGCATCTAAATCTTCTTATCCAAGAGAATTCGCGGCCTTGCTGCGGGCTGAAAAAGATATAATAACAGAGCTTATATTATTACCTGGCACAATATCTGGAGATTCGCATGCAATATTTCAATTCCATATGCTACCTATAGATTTTAGCATCGTTGGATCAGTTCATAGCCACCCTTCACCATTTGCAAACCCCTCAAAAGCTGATCTCTCTCTTTTCAATAAAAAAGGCATGGTCCATATCATTGTCGCATATCCTTTTGATGAGAGATCTTGGAAGGCATATAACTGGAAGGGTGAAGAAATAGAAATAGAGGTTGTTGATTAACAGCGTTTTTAAATATTATTGAGTAGTTTAATGTTTTGATAACTAGGTGTAATTTATGGGTTGGGAGATAGTAGACAAATTCCTATTTGCACCCCTTGCACCAATTCTTTGCATAATTTTGTTTTGGTCTATCCAATTGTTATTAATAGAGAGCATGAAACATTTGCTTAGAAAAATATGGAGTAAACATCAAAGCCTCTGTAGATTCACAAACCTAGTGGGTTTGTTTTTTCAAGCTTTCTCACATGCAATTGGTTATACAATAACAAAATGTGGTGTCTCCCATTTTTATATAAGTGTAGATGAAAGTAAAGTAGAGCCAAAAAAACAAGCAAGAGGAGCTGTAGAGTGGGTAACAAAGGTTTTTTTATTCGTCGGGCCTTTCTTTGTCCCCACTTTTTTAATTTTTATTCTACTCTTTCTAGGGTACAACACTGCTTTTAAGTTTGCATCTAGTTCCTTTTATCATTTTTCAGATGGATTGATAATCTTTGGAGAGAGATTGGCTTATTTTTCACAAAAGTTTTCTGAACTACTTATAAACCTAGATTTTCTAAATCCCTTCCATGTCTTCTTTTTACTGTTTGTAATTTTTGTTGGACTTGGGATAAGACCCCTGTATATTGGAAGAGAGGAAAAAAGAAAGATCAACATAATATATGATCTGCAGAATATAAAAGAGCTCTTATCTGAAAAACCATGGTATATTCTATTTCTTTTTGCTTTCTTTTATGTCTTTTACTATGTTTGCATGCTTTTCAAACTAAGCTGGTACATTAATCTGATGTTGTTTTTTGGGTGGTTGTCTGTTATTGCGATAATTGCAATAGTTATTGCTCATTTTGTTATCCTGCTTATAAAAAATGTTGATCAAATACTACCTTTTTGGAATTTGCTTCCATATGCTACAATGGTTTTATCCTATCTGCTTTCCCGTATTTTATTTAACCCATTTTCATTTCGTTATTCTATCTCAATCACTATAATGGTTGTTTCCACTTTTATTGTAACATTATTTCTTAAAAGGTTTAAGACCAATAAGCTTAAAACCAAGCGTGGCATAAAAAAATTGAAAGATTTAGAGGTTGAGGACGATTGGGATTAGAAGAAGATCTTCTCAAGGATGAACATTTGGAGAAAGAGTTGAAACCGCACCCGTTATCTTTTTTTAGCTTGCAATCCATTGCTATTTTTTTGCTCTTATGGGGTATTGTATTTGGGTGGCTGATAAATTTTTCTAGCTATTGGGTTGGTTTTGAAAATTTCTTAAAAGGTTTCTTTGGTGGTTTTGTTTTCATTCCCAGTTTGCTTGTATGGTGGGCTGTTACGTTGATTGGTGGTGTTGTTTTTTCCTTATTGTTTATAAGATGGCGTATATTTTTTCTTTACATTCTCCTGCTAGCTATTGGAACTATCCTCATGTTTATGGGGGGTTGGCTAAGTGTATACCATATTTTCATCCCTGTATACTCCATATGCATGGGGTTGGTGGGTATAGTTGTTATTGACTTGTATAGAAGATCACATAAGTATATTGTCACTAATTTTAGGATAATATTCAAAGGAGGAATAATACGAAAAAGAGAACGAACCTTGAGATATGATAAGGTAACCGATATAGAGAGTTCGCAGGGCATCCTGGGTCAAATTTTTGATTTTGGAACTATTATTCCTATAACACAATCTGGTTTTGGCTTAGGAAAAGATACTTCATTTGCCGCAATGGGTGTTGGTGGCACAGCAAAGAAACGATTTGGGGTATTTGGGGTATTTGGTGGAAGTAAAGAAGTACAAACTCCACGTGCTAGAACATATTATGAGTTGCATGGTGTGTATCCATACAAAGAGGTTAGGAAATTAATTGAAAGTCTGGTGCAAGGGAGTGTTATAGTTCCATATCAGAAGGAACAAGTAGAATGCCAGAAAGAGCAGCTGGATATTCAGAAGCAAATGAAGGCTCTCCTTGAGAGACAGTTAGAACTCAAAAACCAAGATGAAGAGGAATCTTAGATTTTAGCAAATTTTTTAATACATTACTCTTTTACAGTTTAATACAATTTTATTGAAGGGAGGTTATCTTATGTCTGTTATTGAAGGTTTAAAACCAGAGATTGTTTGGAAACATTTCGATGAAATTAGAAAAATCCCAAGATGCTCCAAACATGAGGAAAAAATAAGAGAATACATTGTAAACTTTGCGAAGAAACTCAACCTCGAGTACAAAGTGGACAAAGCAGGAAATGTTGTCATAAGAAAAGCTGCCAGCCCAGGGATGGAAAACAAACCTATAGTTGTTCTGCAGGGACATATGGACATGGTTTGCGAGAAAAATGCAAACGTGGAACATGATTTTAGCAAAGACCCCATAAAGTTGGTAAAAAAAGGAGATGTTTTAACCGCAGATGGAACAACATTAGGAGCAGATAATGGAATTGGTCTAGCAATTATGCTAGCGATATTAGAGGATAAAAACCTAAAACATGGACCAATTGAGGCTTTGTTCACAGTGGATGAAGAAACAGGTCTAACCGGTGCCTTTGCAATTCAACCTGATTTTCTCAAAGGCAGGATTATGCTCAACCTTGACAGTGAAGATTTTGGCGTTATAACTATAGGCAGTGCAGGGGGAGGAGGTTCAAAAATAGAGTTACCCCTAAAAAGACAAAAAAATGGAAAAGAATCAAAATCTTTTACTATAAAGGTTACAGGTTTAAGAGGTGGGCATTCTGGAGTAGATATCCATGAGCAAAGAGGAAATGCGATAAAGATTTTAGCGAGGTTCCTTTGGAAGGCAATGCAGAACTATGAACTGCTTGTATCAGATATTAGAGGTGGCGATAAACACAATGCCATACCACGTGAAGCCACTGCTGTGGTTTTAGTAAATGAAAAAGATATGTCTAAATTTGTCTCCTCTCTCAAAAATGAGGCAAAAGATATAGCAAATGAGATAAAAACAATAGACCCTAACTTCATCCTTAAAATAGAAGAGACAAAAAATCCAGAAGAAATACTTGATAAGGAATCTACTTTTAAACTTATTAATTTGCTCTACAGTCTACCTCATGGCGTTGACAAAATGAGCTATGATGTACCAGGACTAGTAGAGACATCCACAAACCTAGCAAAAATTTCCATGGAGAAAAATAACGCTGTAATCGAGATGAGTTCAAGAAGCGCAACAAAATCTGAGCTTGAGGATATGCGAGGGAGAATCAAAGCAATTGCTTCTCTAGCTGGTGCTAAAACTACTGAAGATGAGCCCTATCCTGGATGGAAACCTAATCTTGATTCAAAGATTCTAGCACTTGCAAAAAAAGTATTCAGAGAAATGTACGGGAGGGAGCCAAAGGTGGAAGCTATACATGCTGGTTTAGAATGTGGTATAATTGGCGAGAAATTCCCAGGTATGGATATGATATCAATAGGTCCTACAATAAAATACCCGCATTCGCCAGATGAACAAGTAGAGATAAGCACCGTGGACAAGTTCTACAAGTATGTGCTAAAGATACTAGAAAACATCTAACTTACTTCGCCATTAACTTTTTATCCAACCAAAACATCTCTGATTTTATGGTACCAAAAAAAGTCTTCTTTACAAAAGGCGTTGGCAAACACAAGCATGCGCTTCAATCTTTTGAACTAGCTCTGAGAAGCGCAGGGATAGAAAAATGCAACATAGTGAATGTTTCTAGTATTATACCACCAGACTGTAAAATAATACCAAGAAAAGAGGGTATTAAGCTGCTTAAACCAGGGCAGATAACATATTGTGTAATGTCAAGAAATTCTACTAATGAGCCAAATAGATTAATTGGTGCTTCTATTGGTGTCGCAATTCCTAAAGACAGGAAATCTTATGGTTATATTTCTGAGCATCATAGTTATGGTGAAGTTTGTAAAAAAGCTGGTGACTATGCTGAAGATTTAGCAGCTACTATGTTAGCTACTACTTTAGGTATACCATTTGATCCTGACAAGGCGTGGGATGAACGAAAACAAGAGTACAAGATGAGTGGGCGCATAGTTAAAACACAGAGCATAACCCAAACAGCTGTAGGGGATAAAAACGGCTTATGGACGACTGTAATCGCAGCTGCAGTTTTTATAATTGATGAATATGAATAAAAATATTTTGGATCAAAGAATAGTTCCCTCCATTAGAAAAATAGATGGTATAGAAAATTTGGTTTCTCTTTTTTCTAAATCAAAAGCGTACAATGCTGGTAGATTGTATGAGGCTTGTAAGATATATGAAAAGATGCTAGAAGATAACACGACCATTTGTCTAACTCTTTCTGGTGCTTTTACACCAACAGGTCTTGGAGGTTTTGTTATATCACTTATAGAAAAAGGTCTGGTGGATTTTATTATCTCAACTGGCGCCAATCTTTATCATGATATGCATTTTGCTTTAGATCTACCTGTTTATCAAGGTGATTTTAGGGTTAGAGATGATGATTTATTAAAAAGAGGAATAGTAAGAATATATGATATTTTTATACCAAAAGATACCCTGTTAAAAACAGATGATTTTATTCGAAATTCTTTAAAAGATTTTTCCTCTAAGGAGCCTATCTCAAGCGCAGATCTGCATAAATTTTTAGGTGAAATTCTACTGAAAAAATCCAAACATCCAGAATACTCAATATTGGCTACTGCAGCAAAACATGATTTACCAATATACACGCCCTCTCCAGGAGATTCTTCGATTGCACTAAATACTGCATCTCTAAAAATAGAAGGAAAAAAATTTTTTATAGACCCTGATAAAGATGTATTGGAAACCTCAGCGATTGTGTTCAGCAGTAAAAAAAATGGTGCAATAGAAATCGGTGGTGGCGCACCTAAGAATTTTTATATGCAAACGCAGCCTATGCTGGATCAGATACTCAATTTAGGGAAAAAAGGACATGATTATTTTATCCAAATCACTACTGATGCACCACAGTGGGGTGGGCTATCTGGAGCCACACCCAATGAAGCGGTTTCCTGGGGGAAAATCAATCCTAAAAGCATTGGAAACAGCACTGTAGTATATTGTGATTTCACTATAGCCTCTCCAATTCTGTTCTCATACATACTGGGAAAATATAAAGAGGGAAAAGAGTTGAAAAGACTTTATAAAATACGAAACAAGTTATTGATAGATTTGAAGAGTAGAATAAAAATTAGATTGTGATTGTTTTTCAACTTGCAATTCTTTTAATAGTTAATTTTTAATACTGGATGGCACTACGGAATAAGTTAAGGAAGTGAAATATCATGGAAGAGGTTTTCGTTAAATGGTTCGAGGAGCTAGGAATGGATGATGTTCCCTTGGTTGGTGGTAAAAACGCCTCACTTGGTGAAATGATTAGAAACTTGGGCAAAAAAGGTGTTAAGGTTCCATCTGGTTTTGCTGTAACAGCATACGCCTACAAATACACCATAGAAAAAGCAGGAATAGATAAAAAAATAAAAGAGATTTTATCTGACTTGGATACTCATGATGTTCAAAATCTTGCAGAGAGAGGGGAAAAAATAAGAAACCTGATAAAGAATACTCCTCTCCCCAGGGAGCTTGAAGAGGAGATAAGAAAATATTATAGGGAGATGGAGAAAAGATATGGTAAGAATGTTGATGTTGCTGTTAGAAGTAGCGCTACTGCAGAGGATTTACCAGACGCTAGTTTCGCAGGGCAGCAAGAGACTTTTTTAAATGTTAGAGGAGAGGAGGAACTTATTGAAAAGGTAAGGGAATGTTTTGCCTCGCTTTTTACAAACAGAGCCATCTCATATAGAGAAGATAAAGGATTTGATCACTTCAGTGTCTTTCTCTCAGTAGGAGTGCAAAAAATGGTTAGATCGGATCTAGCATCTTCTGGTGTAATGTTTTCTATAGATACAGAAAGTGGTTTTAAGGATGTTGTGTATATTACTGGCGCATATGGTTTGGGAGAAAACGTTGTGCAGGGTAAGGTTAACCCAGATCAGTTTTATGTGTTTAAACCTACACTGAAAAAAGGTTTTAAACCCATTATAGAGAAAAAACTGGGAACAAAGGAATGGAAACTTGTCTACACTGAGGGAGGAACAAAACAGGAAAAAGTTCCTCTGGAGGAGAGGAAAAAGTTTGTAATAAATGATGATGAGGTTCTCAAATTAGCAGAATGGGCGTGCATCATCGAGGAACATTATAAAAAACCAATGGATATGGAATGGGCTAAAGATGGTATCACCGGTGATCTTTTTATTGTGCAGGCTAGACCAGAAACAGTGCATTCTCAAAAAGACATGTCTGCAATTCAAACCTATGTTCTCGAGGAAAAAGGAAAAATTTTGATTGAAGGAGAAGCAGTCGGTAACAAGATAGGGCAAGGTAAAGCCAATGTGATAGAATCTACTGATGAAATAAGCAAGTTCAAAAAGGGAGAGGTTTTGGTAACAGATATGACTGATCCTGACTGGGAGCCTATAATGAAAATAGCCTCCGCAATTGTAACAAACAGAGGGGGTAGAACATGCCATGCAGCGATAATATCAAGAGAACTTGGAATACCTTGTGTTATAGGAACAGGTAACGCCACTGAGGTTATCAAAACTGGACAGGAGATAACTGTTGACTGCTCTGAGGGAGTAGGAAGAATATACGAAGGTTTGTTAAAATACAGAGTGGACTCATTAAAGATGGATGAAATCCCGAGACCTAGGACAAAGATTATGATGAATGTTGGTGTGCCCGAAAAGGCATTCCAACAGGGACAGATACCAAATGATGGTGTAGGATTGGCAAGAGAAGAGTTTATTATAAACTCACACATTGGAATACATCCTCTGGCGTTGATTGAGTATAAGAAACTCAAAGAGCTTGCAAAGAAAGATAAAAAGATTGCAGATGTTGTAAAAGAGATAGATAGAAGGAGCGAAGGATATGAGGATAAAACCCAGTTTTTCATAGATGTTCTTGCCAGAGGAATAGCGAAGATTGCTGCTGCTTTTTACCCAAATGATGTGATTGTCAGACTTTCTGATTTTAAAACAAACGAATATGCAAACCTACTTGGTGGTTTCCTATATGAACCAGATGAGCACAACCCAATGATTGGATGGCGTGGTGCATCTAGATACTATGATGAGAAATTCAAACCTGCATTTGGTCTAGAGTGTAAAGCAATTAAAAAAGTAAGAGATGAAATGGGGTTAACAAATGTAAAGGTTATGATACCATTTTGTAGAACACCTGAAGAGGGCAAAAAAGTCATCAAAATCATGGAAGAATATGGGCTTAAGCAAGGTGAAAACGGGTTAGAAGTCTATGTGATGTGCGAAATACCAAGCAATGTGATTTTAGCCGATCAATTTGCAGATGTCTTTGATGGTTTCAGCATAGGATCAAATGACCTAACACAACTAACACTAGGGTTGGATAGAGATTCTGAGCTTGTATCACACATATTTGATGAAAGAAACGAGGCTGTTAAAAGGTTGATAAGACAGGTCATAGAAGTTGCACACAAACATAAACCTAGGAGAAAAGTAGGAATATGCGGTCAGGCTCCAAGTGATTTTCCAGAGTTCGCAGAGTTTTTAGTTGAATGCGGCATAGATAGCATGTCATTGAATCCAGATGCAGTGGTTAAAACAAGGCTGCTAGTGGCAGATAAAGAAAAAAAGCTTGAGAAAACAATTACCTCTTAAAGTTCCAATAAGGTCTCAATATCTTTTTCAACTCTCTTACTCTTCTTTTTGTTTCTTCTAAGTTGGGATCTTTTATTTCTCCCTCCATAATCTGCTCTTTATCTACTATAGCTGCAGCAATATTGTAGTAGGCTTTTATACTTGATAAACTATTATACCCCCCACCAAGTAGAATCGCCAATCTCTTACAACTCTTATCTACCAAATTTTTAATTTCTCTGGCGATTATAAAATAAAATGGGAGTGTTAGATTTATTTGAGCTAAAGGATCTGAATGATGCGTGTCTACCCCCGACTGGTATATTACCATTTCTGGTTTAAACTCCTTAATGAAAAAAGGCACCAGCTCTTCAAAAGCATAAAAATAGCTATCATTACCAGTACCTGGTAAGAAGGGCATGTTAACAGTAAATCCTTTTCCTTCTCCCTCTCCAATCTCATGAATAAACCCGCTTCCTGGGTAAAGAGTTCTGCCATCTTGATGAAACGAAATGTTCAAAACCGATGGATCGCTATAATAAATGTCTTGCGTCCCGTTTGCATGATGAACATCTAAATCAATTATAAGAAATCTTTTGATTCTTCTCTTATCTCTAATATGTTCTATAGCTATTGCAATATCATTGAAAAAACAAAAACCAGAGGATGACCTTGCACTCGCATGATGGAAACCTCCTAAAGTATTCATCGAATAATCATAATCTTCATATAGTTTCTCTGCAGCTAGAATGCTACCTCCACATGCTAAAGCAGCTGTCTCATATATTCCCTTTGGCGCTGGTGTATCTAATGCCAACATGCCTCCTGTTTGACTAAGTGTTTTAACAAGTTGAATATAATCTTTATCATGAACATTTGAGATTTCTTCTTCTGTTGCCCTTCTTGGTGTAAACAGATCAACATGGGAAAATATACTTCTCTCTTTAAAAAACTGTACAGTTCTTTCAGGCTTGTCACCTATAAGAGGGTGATCTTCCCCTAAATCATATTTTCTATAATCTTTATGATGAATTATTGCTAGCATCAAATCAACCCTTTTTATCAGCAATCTTTTTATTTAGATTGTGTTTTCCACTATTTTAAAAACAGTTTCTGGGTAAAAAATGTTATCAGATAAAAAAATAGCATTGGCTTTTGTATTCCAAAGAAAAGGAGAGAAAAGAGTGAAAATATTAGATGTTGTCCTCTATTTATCAGTCTCCTTGGGCTGGTTTGATCTTAATAATGCTCGTCTATTTGTAGATAATGCTATAAAAGAGGGCTTACTTCAAAAAATAGATGATATTTTTGTTGAGCCTACTTTTGATTACGAGAGTATAAAAATTCCTGTTGGCTTTAAACCTGGGATAGATACTACAGTCACTACAGTTGAAAAAGATGAAACCAAAGGGGAAAAACTGTTAGAGAAGATATGCAATGAGCTCTCTGCTCAGACTGGTGAAGAAAAACAAAAGATTCTAGAGGAATCTATGATGCTTTCCTCCTCTTTAGGAGTCTATCCAGAGATTGCTGTTCTCATACTGGGTAAAAAAAGAGGTGTAGATGTTAGCAGGTTCATTAATGATGTAGAGAGGGAAATATTAGATAAATGCTAAAATTATTGGAAACAGGAGAACACCCATGCAATGGCTTCTTCTTACACCCCAGCCGACTGGGATTAGACCTATAAAAGTAGCTATGAGAAATATTAAGAGACCTATTATTCCTGTAAAGAGGATTACAAGAAAAGATAGGAAGAACATTGCTGCCTTTATTAGTTTTTGATAAGAAATGTTGGTAAATTTTTTTGCAAATCTTTTGCCTAAAAAGAGTGTAATGTTAAAAGACACTGCAGAGGATCCGAGCATAGCTATTATTAAAACAGTTAAATTTGAGGGAGGTATAAACAAGTTATTCCATTTATTAACTGTGATTAGCTCATTAACTGCTATAGCTGCTCCACTCCTTGGTCTGAGTATCATAAACAATACCGCTGTTACAAAAAATGCGCAGGCTGTGTTAACTGCAGAGAGAGTTACTATTGTCTGCCTTTTGTCAGCTTCTCCTCTCGCAGTCATAGCGAGAACCGTACCGGTTGCAGATGTTATGCCAGGTACAATTGAGACTAAAATACCTGCTAAGCTTCCAGTTATAGTTGATAGCATTGTTTTTCTTTTCTCTCTAATGATGGATTTCTCTATAAGTTGTCTTGGAATTTTTGGTTTGGTTAGATATGAGTGAATAAGCGTTGGCATACCAAATAAACCTGATAGAGTGGGAAACAATATTGGCGCAGGTAAACCAATAGGTGAAACAACTCTTATTTTACCTAGTACAATGCCAAATATGCCAGATAGCAGAAAAACAAGTGTTGCCATTAGCATTCCTAAAATGCTCTTTATCCTGCTGTCTTTTATGTAAGGTGTCTCTATTTTTCCCTTTTCTGTTGCAATCATTATTATTACTATTGAAATCAAAAGCCAAACCATTATCTCTTTTAAAGTAGAATACAAAGATATTGGTTCTATTAGAACAAATCTTATTGGATACAATACTAAAAATGAAAACATGACTGCACCTAGACTACCTATGGCTGAGAGATAGACTGCTTCATATCCTCTTCCCTCTAGTAGCAGAGAATGTGCTGGTAGAACCGATAAAGCAGTGTCTTCCTCAGGTGCACCGATAAAAGTAGCTGGGATAATGCTGATAAAGGTGTGAGACAAGGCAACAGAAATGATAAACACTGCCATCAATAGTGGTGCATTAATTCCTCCTAGGATATCAGATGATGAAACAAATGAAGACAATGATAGCAGAATTAAAGCGATGTTATTAACATGAAGTCCTGGTACCAATCCGGTTAGGCCTCCTAAAAAGGCGCCAACAACTGAGACAGCGAGTAAAAATATGAAAAATATAAAATCCATGTTATTCCTCCAATCGTTGGATTGAGTTGTTGTTTGTTGCCTCTAAAAAGTAGTTGAAATCGGCAGAGTTGTATTTTATTTTTGCATTTGCATATACAATATCGCCCTCTTGCAAGGTTTCGTTTATTTTGTCTAGGTCACAAAACAGGATAATTTTCTGATTTTCTTTGGCATCTTTTAAAACAAGATAGGAGTGGTATATCTTTTCTATTTTGCATACAATCTTTAAATTAATGCCCTGGTATCTCCATGGTGTTTCTGCCAATATTCTTAATGGGATTGTTCTATTGTTCCATTTTTCTATGATCTCTATCTGTTTAGCTTCGCTTACATAGATTTCAAAGTCTCCTTTATATTTTCGTACCTCGCCTTGTAACCGTATTCTATCCCCATATTCTATGTTCTTTATCTGCTCCTCTACAAATGTTGTAACAACATTATTATCTGAGAGTGTTTTAACTAGAGAGAGTATAGTGTTTCTGTACTTTGTCTCATATTTATCTATAACTATGCCCTCTGTAATTATTTGTTTTCCATCATATTTGTTTATTTCAGATAAGTCTATATAAACTGGTTTAGCTAGGAGAGAGAGGAAAAATAGCAATACTATTCCAATAGCTGAAAAGAGAACAGAGATGTGTTTCATCTCCATGCTGTTTTCCTCCGCATATATCAATTACTTAAATAAAAAAATATAGATTATATTTAAAATATTTTTTATAATGTTTTTTTATGTTTTGTATTGATTTATTAAATTTGTCCGTCTGAGAAAACATTATATATTAGAGGAGGATACAACTTTCTTTTATATAATTAAAAATGGGCGAGGTTTATGGTTAAAGAAGTTGTGCTCAAGGTGGCTGAGGCTTTTCAACAAGATGTTGGATATGGGAGGGCAAGAATTGACAATGAAACAAGAATTCTGCTAGATATTTCTATAGGTGATGTTATAGAAATAGAGGGGAATAAAACCACTGCTGCCATAGTTTGGAGGGCTCATCCCAATGATGAGGGTAAGAAGATCATAAGAATTGATAATTTAACTAGGAAAAATGCAGAGGTTACCTTGGGTGATAGAGTAAAAGTTAGAAAAGGTGTTGTCAGAGAAGCAAAACAAATAACCTTAGCACCTCTGATTTCAGAGGGACAACAGATCCAGTTTGGCAGAGGAATAGAGGCTTTGATTAGGAAGGGTCTTTCAAGAAGACCGTTAACAAAAGGAGATACTGTTATTATTCCTGGCATTGCTCTTTTTGGCAGTGCTTTGCCATTTGTTGTTGTAAATACAGTCCCTAGTGGGATTGTTTCTGTAAATGATGACACCGTTTTTAAGGTGAAAGAAGAGGCTGTACGTATAAGCGAGGTTGAGGGGCCAAGAGTTAGCTATGAAGACATAGGTGGACTTCATGAGGAGTTGCAAAAAGTTAGAGAGATGATAGAACTGCCTCTTAAACATCCTGAGTTGTTTGATCGTCTTGGTATAGACCCGCCAAAGGGTGTTCTGCTTCATGGGCCTCCAGGTACTGGTAAAACATTGATTGCTAAGGCTGTTGCAAATGAATCTGGTGCCAATTTCTATACCATAAATGGCCCGGAGATAATGAGTAAATTCTATGGGCAGAGTGAGGAAAACCTTAGAAGAATTTTTGATGAGGCTGAGAAAAATGCTCCTTCTATAATATTCATAGATGAGATAGACGCTATAGCCCCAAAGAGAAGCGAGGTTCATGGTGAAGTTGAAAGGAGAGTGGTTTCTCAGCTTCTTACTCTAATGGATGGGCTTAAAGGCAGGGGTAAAGTGATTGTAATTGGTGCCACAAACTTGCCTGATATGCTAGACCCTGCGCTGAGAAGACCAGGAAGATTTGATAGAGAAATCAGGATAGGAGTACCTGATAGAGAGGGAAGAAAAGAAATTTTACAGATTCATACCAGGAGTATGCCGAAGAGCAAAGATTTTGACATAGATTACTTAGCAGATGTTACCTATGGGTTTGTGGGCGCTGATCTCGCTGCCTTAGCAAGAGAAGCAGCTATGAATGCACTTCGCAGATATTTACCGGAGATCGATCTTGAAAAACCCATACCTACAGAGATTCTAGAGAAAATGGAGGTAACCATGGATGACTTTAAACAGGCTTTAAAGACTATAGAGCCTTCTGCACTAAGAGAGTTTGTCATAGAGGTGCCAAAAGTAACATGGGATGATATTGGAGGTCTTGAAGAAGTAAAGCAGAACTTGAGAGAGGCTGTAGAATGGCCATTGACACATCCAGAGGCTTTCAAAAGAATGGGAATAAAACCACCAAGAGGAATACTACTATACGGCCCACCAGGTACTGGTAAAACATTATTAGCCAAGGCTGTTGCAAATGAGTCAAATGCAAATTTCCTCTCTATAAAAGGCCCTGAAGTGCTAAGCAAATGGGTTGGTGAATCTGAGAAAGCTGTAAGAGAGCTCTTTAG
>JAGGYP010000079.1 GCA_021162485.1 Thermoplasmata archaeon | reverse complement strand
ACCCACACATGGTTCAGCGCCAAAATATGCTGGGATGTACAAAGTAAACCCCACTGCTATGATCCTATCTGCAAAACTCATGCTTGACTGGCTTGGCGAAACTGCTGAGGCAAAAAAACTAGAAGATGCGATAGCAAAAGTTATAGAAGAAGGCAAAATTAGAACATATGACATGGGCGGTAGCAACACAACTCTTGAAATGGCAAAAGAGATAGCTAAAAAATATGAGGAATTAGGAGAATAATTGTCACTTGCAAGCTCAGCAAAGATGTCTTTTTAACAGGGTCAGAAGTCTATACATTAGTCTTTTCTCAGGGTTTGTCTGATAGATATGCCACTTTATGATATCTTTGATATAATATGATTTTGGTATTGATTTTGGCATCGTTACTGGTAACGGGTCAGACCAGTTGCTCTCTAAACCATATTCATCTTTTGCTTTGACTCTTATTTGATATGATCCCCTTTTACTCCAACTGTGATACACGGTTACTTCTTCACCGCTATTGTATGGTCCTATCCATCCAGAGTCAGTTCCATCACCCCAATCAAATAGATAATATATTTTTTCTCCATCAGGCTCTGTTGTATATGTGGAGTAACCATATGTTGTTCTGATTGCCCCATCTGTTGGACCAATAGGCTTCTCTGGTTTATTAGGAGGTCTATTCTCCCGGATGTTAATCGTTAACCCATCTGACCATTCACTTACCAAGCCTTTTTCATCTTTAGCTTGGACCCAACGAGTATATTTTCCAGGTTTATCGAAGGTGATTGAAAAATCAATTTTTTCTCCAGGATCATATGGTCCATAGTCAAAACTTGACTCAGTATGAGTATCCTCTCCTTCCCATTTCCATTTAAATCTTAAATATACTTTATCATTGTTTAAATCGTTTGTAGTTACAGAATAATGGTATGGTACTCCTACAACCGCGGTTGATAGGCCTTCAATGATTGGTTTTTCTGGTGGTACATTTAAATCGTTTTCATTTCTAAACATTAGTCTACAGTTTTTATAACTTGTTATGTTGTCTTTTTCTATGAAAACCGCTGCTATTTCTTTGCCGCTACCGCTGTAGTACCAGTCTACTTGTGTTATTTGTCTACTTGATGAGTAAAGGTTTTGAGGTTCCTCCCATTTGCCGCTGATTTTTCTTTTGAACCAAAGGTTTTTCCCATCATTCCATACAATCACTGGGTAATAACCTGTCCCTCCACCTAGTGTAGTTAACCTCTGACAAAATAGAGATATAGAGGAAGCATGTCCCTCTACAGTAGCAACGTTACTTATTTTTCCATCAGTTCCTTCCTTGTATCTTATTTTTGTAACTATTTTACCATCATCTGTATGTTGTTCCTCTGCCCAACTGAAGGCTTGTTTATCTCCTATGTATGTTGTAGATGGGATAGCAGCTCTGTTGTTGCCGCTATCTATTCTTTGAGGTGATTTCCATCCTGTTTTGTCGAAGGTTCTTACATAGGCGTGTTGATCTTTTCTAACTGATGGGTCATCGCCTTCTACTTTGCCATCTTCATCTATTATGTAGAAGCATGTTGCTTTACCATTTTTATATGTTAGAGAGATAGGTGCTGATACAATAGATGTTTCTGTTTTACCAACAAAATCCCATTTTTCTCCATTCCAGATTGCAGCCTGCAGGGTACGATTGTTTACAGTGAAAACATTGGTGTCATTGTCACATAGCCAGACAACTGCTGCTTTGTCTCCATCATCAGCTATTTTTGGAAGCATATCCATATGTTCAGGGGTTCCTCCCTCTAGAAGTAGTTTTGGTTCACTCCAACTTTTTCCATCCCATATAGAGTAGGCTATTTCTGCTTGGTTAAACATCTCATCAATAGACTTACCGGTGGATTTTGGTAAATAGTTAAAGACACATATGGCTTGACCATTGTCTAGAAGTGCTACGCATGGATTGGATTCTCCTCTGTTGTCATTGGTTAATTGTTTTGGTTCGCTCCATCTCTTTCCATCCCATATGGAGTACATTATTTCTAGTCCATCTCCATGTTTTAGATTAGGTTTTTTGTATTCCACCCATGTCATCATCATTTTTCCCTTGCTGTTGCCATCAATGGATGGATGGGCAGCTGGGAAGACATCCTTTATTAAAACATCTTTTGTTCCACCTTGCCATTTGTTGCTTCTCTCGTATTTCTCCCTTGGTATAAATGTCCAGTTGAGTCCACCAGTGGAAAGAGGCTTGTATGTTGTTGATCCATAGCTCCAGCTTGTTTTGAACCATTCCCATTTTCCCTCACCAAGGCAGAATATTTCACCATAGGCTCCAAATATGAAATACGCATGGAATGAGTTGAAAAGGTTACCATTTTGCTCTGGTGCTTTGAAATCCCATCTTCCACCAACGTCTTGGTAGAGGCCGACTCCGAGTATATCTGCAAGGCCTACCCCCTCATAGACTATAGTGCCAATACCAATGTATCCATCTACGTGTTTGAAAACATTTGAAATAGTCTGCCCTTTCTTCCATTGTGTTGGTGGGCCAAAGAAGAATTCCACTTCAGCGTTGCAGTTGAGATTGGCTTTGACATAAACTGGTATAATCCAAATAGAGCCTTGTACTGTAATAGATGGAAATGTTAGGTTGCCGTTTAGATAGGCGCTTAGATTCCATCCAAAATTATTTTCATTTTCCCTCTCAAAGTTTCCCCTTATTCCAACATCAAAGTTTGCCTCACCACCAGCTGGTAGATCTGCATAGGTGTGCATGCTGAGATCGCAATCTCCAGATTTTAGCCTAACCTTGCTCTTCCCTGGATTATCAATGTAGATGTCAACCTCTATAACAGTGTTGTAATCTATGTTCAGTTCATAGTTTCCACCAAATTTTTTAAGGTTAACATATTTTGGTATGCTTCCATCTATCATTGGTAAGCCTTCGATGGAATCCTTGCTAATAGGTATTTCTGCATGGAAGTGATCCCCATTCCAGCTACCAGTTATTCCTGTTAGGTCAAGAAGTTCTTGGATCCAAGAGGGAAGAGGATACTTGGGAGTGGTGAATGATTTGATATCTCCCCAGCTTTCACCAGCTGAGTTTATAGCACCGGCTTTGAACTCATATCTTGTATTGGGTGTTAAGTCAGATATTGTTTTGGAAAACGAGTCACCAGTGTTTTTTGATCCTTCCCAACCTGTAAATTTCCATTCTTCTTCACTGTATTTTCTCCATTTAAATCCTACTTCACAGCTTTCCCCACCATCATAGAGTATCTTACCATTAAGTGTAGCAGAACTGGGGCTGATACCCGTCGCTTTTTTAGTCTGTACAGAGGGTTCTGATTTAGTTTTAAAATGCCAAATCCCGCCTGCCGCACCTTGACCTTGGTCATCTACCGCCACTACCAGCCAATAATAAGTGGTATTAGCCTCCAAGGTTATTGGAATATCAAAAGTTATTCTCTTCTTTGAACCGGGTTCTGAAATCTGTATTGGAGGAAGAGGTGATCCTTTAGACCACATAAGTATATTATATATAACAGTATCTTCAACATCTGGATCCCCACCATCCCACATTAGAGTATGGTTAACACTAGCAGAAGTTGACCCATTTATCGGCCAAGGATTGCTAGGTTTGTAAGGTGGTTGGTTACTCTCATGTGGATAACCATATATCTTGAAACATATATCTGCATCTTTGTCTTCATAATACCAATCTATTCCTCCTCCATATCTCATTCCCCACCACATGCTCCCATTAGGATAGGAATTACCACTACTATATCCAATATAAAGTGGGGAGGTATTATTCTCAGTGATATGAAGAACTATTGAATAAACATAACCTACCCTTAGTGTTCTATCTGGGTAATCAAAATTTATCCATACAGGTACCTCATATCCACCCAAAATTACCAAGGGTATGGAGTAGCTGGTTATCATCTTATAGGGTTCTGGAGGATATCCTGCCTTCAATTCCACTACAATATCACCTTTATCACATTCGCTATAGGCAAAAAGAAGCAAAGAAATCCGTGTTGTTCTCCCTAAAGAGGGAATAAATGTTTGAGCTATATAA
Source organism: Thermoplasmata archaeon (assembly GCA_021162485.1). Classification (GTDB taxonomy): domain Archaea; phylum Thermoplasmatota; class E2; order DHVEG-1; family B8-G13; genus B8-G13. The sequence goes on along the minus strand of JAGGYP010000079.1, from coordinate 6,289 downwards.
TCCTGACTGCTACTTATACCTATTAACCCATTCGCTTCGGTGTTTTGCTGATCTATCTGATCTAGATTAGCTGTACGAATCTGAACATGCGATTGACTAACTTTAATATTTTTAGTTTCTTTATTTATTATATTTTCAATGTTGACTTGTATTGAAGATTTATCCACGCAAAGACTATTACTTCCAATATTGCTAACAATTAACATACACATCAGCACAGAAAAGATTATTCTTTCTTTCATTTTTCTCCCCCTAATCTTTTGTTATATATTATATAAAAATGTTGTATATAAAGTTTTTTGGGATATCATACCAAAGAGACATTGGTTTAAAAAACGTTTTGCTCACCAATTTTATGTAAACAAATTTTTAAAATGTTGCAACCCTGTTTTATAGACCACTATATTTGCTCAAGGCTTTTTTCTTCTTTTAAAAAGCATTGAAACCAACAAAACTGCTACAACAATCAAAATCATTTCAAAACCTGGTGTTCCACCACCGCCACCAGATGATGTTTTCTCAACCGTAACAGTGACACTTGCTCTATCTGATTCTAATCCATCAAAATCAATTGCCTTGGCACGAATAGTTATCTCTCCTGGTATCACATTTGAGGAATCCCATATATAGTACCATGTTACATTTCCAGTTGTATAGTTATGGATATTACGGATAATGTTTGCATCGTGCCATTCATCACTCCCACTTATTTGTACTTGAATACTGCTTATAATACCATCAGGATCAGAGGCTGTGCCTGTTATATTGACTTTGCCACTTACTACTTCGTCTTTAGCTGGTTTAGTGATTTTAATTATGGGTTTAAAATTTTTCGAGCTTTCTGAAGTAACAACAATATTAAGAGATTTTTTTACAGACTTTTGCGTGGCATCGGTAACAGTAAAGTTCACAATATATTTTCCCTCTTTGGTATAGATATGTGTTGGGTTTTGCTCATAGCTTATGCTTCCATCTCCAAATTCCCAATACCATGCATATGGGGGCTCACCACCATATGCACTACCGTAAAAATGAACTTCCTCATTAACTATAGGCTTGAAGGGCTCGTGGGGTTTTGGAAAAAAAGGAGTTAGAGGATTATTTTCATTTTCTTGGAGAAAACCAGCATTTTGTACAGGATCTACCAGAGGATATCTATCATAATCTTCTGTTAGAGGTACTTTAAAAGGGCTGTCGTATATTCCATCGTGATCTTTATCCTCACCGGTATAATCACTCCAATAATTGCCTTCTGATCCATCATCCCAAATATTTCCACTACTTAACAGGGTTGTTTCCGGTATACCAGATAAGTTGAAAGAACCGAGAAAATTGTTATGGTGCAGTAAGTTATTTGTAGATGTGTTGTCAAATTCTATAGCAAAACTTCCAGATGCACCACCAAATGTAGAGTAGGTGATAGAGTTAGAGGTTGAATTTAAAAAATAGATTGAATCGATGTTACTAATATGCGTAAAATTACAATTATTCACCTCCATGCACATGATATGAAAGATAGAAGAGGAATCCGAAGGTATTATATTCTCTAACACTACATTCTCAACATTTAGAAGTGAAATAATAACTACATTAAAACCAAGGAATTCCACGTTCTTTAGTTTACAATTTCTTATTTTTAGATAAGCAGTAGTGTTTAATATGTATATGTTTGAAAGAGAGGTCTCATTAAATTCTATCTCCCAGCCTTCTATAATATATGGATCATCAACTGTGCCATTACCACCAATCACACCGTTCGCGGATGTAAAATCATCGTTACTTTGTATAACAATTCCATCATGCAATATGTAAGGGGAATTCTGCGCGTTTACATTACTTGGCAGCATATAGAAGACTCCTAGTAAAATCGGTATAATAATTAATATACCAATGTATCTCCGTTGCATTTTTCACTCCTCTAAAAGAGTAAAAAATGTCCCTTATTTAAACTTATCTCAAAGTGCAGGATGGTTATCAGACATAGTCTTTTTAAGGTATTCTCTATTATGGAGTTGGAAATATGGCAGCTGCAATCGATGAAACATTGTTAGCCAGTGTTCAAAAAGTATTGAAAAAATATAGTCTATGTGATAGTTGTCTAGGTAGATTGTTTGCGAGATTGTATCCAAAAAAAAGTAGAAAACAAATTGGAAGAGAAATAAGAGAAAAAATACTTTTGAAAAAAACTTCTGAGGAGAAATGTTGGCTATGCGAGGGGATTTGTAAAGATTTTGATTATCTTGCAGATATTGCAATTGAAAAAATAAAGGAGTATGAGTTTGAAACATTTCTAGTGGGTTCAATAGTTGACGATGAAATCCTGGAGAGAGAAAAACTTGTGCAACAGGAGATATCAGATGCAAGGTTTTCAGAATCGATAAAACTAGAAATTAATAGAGAAATTGCCAGGAGAATCAGTGAAAGACTTGATAAAAAAATATCTATAAAAAACCCAGATGTTACAATAGTTGTTGACACCAGATTTTATCATGTTTCTTTCCAGGTTAGATCTGTTTATATTTATGGACGGTACCTAAAATTTGAAAGGGGGATACCACAGACAAAATGGCCGTGTAGAGTTTGCAGAGGGAGGGGTTGTAGAAGATGTGGTTATACTGGTAAGATGTATGAGACTAGTGTTGAGGAGCTTATAGCGAAGAAAGCGTTAGAGGTTTTTGATGCAAGTGGTGAGGCATTTCATGGTAGTGGTAGAGAAGATATAGATGCTCTGATGCTTGGTGATGGGAGACCTTTTGTTTTGGAAATAAAGAATCCAAAAAAGAGAAATGTTGATCTTAAGAGATTGGAGAAAGAAATTAATAATTTCGCAAGAGGAAAAGTTGAGGTGAGAGGTTTATCTTATGTTGATAAAGACAAAGTGGTTGAGTTGAAAAAAGCAAAACATCTAAAGACTTATAAAGTATCAATTATTGGCGATAAATCGTTTGACAAAGAAAAACTTAAAGAAGCTACACAACTATTACAGGGTAAAATAATTAAGCAGGCAACACCATTAAGGGTGCTGCATAGAAGAGCAGATTTAGAAAGAGAAAGAAAAATAATAGAATGCAAGTTAGAAACAGTAGAAGATAACAAGGCAACGTTGATAATAACTGCGGAAGCAGGAACATATATAAAGGAGTTGATATCTGGCGATCAGGGTAGAACAAAACCAAGCCTAAGCGAAATACTTGGTATAAACTGCAGGGTTGAAAAACTTGATGTGGTAGAGGTAAAAGGTGAATAAAAATATGGTAAGGAGATCAAAAGGGTTGAGAAGTAAAAGCAGACATAAGCTGAGAAAGAGAATGGTAGATATAAGAAGTTCTTCCATAACCAGATCTCTGCAAGAGTTCCAGACAGGGGAAAAAGTTGGCATAGACATAGACCCTTCTACCCATAAAGGCATGCCACATCCAAGGTTTCAAGGATACATTGGTGAGATAGAAGGCAAACAAGGAGAAGCTTATTTGGTAGGCATAAAAGATGGTAAAAAACATAAAACAATTATTGTTAGACCCGAGCATTTAAGGAGAATATAGAATATGACAGAGGAAAGGTTTGTCTCTTTAGCTGAGGTTAAAAACATGCTGCAAAAAGCGCAAAATGAAAGAGAAGAAATGCTGTATGAGCAAAAAATAGCCTTGGAACATGCGCAAAAATTTGCTAAACTCCCTGTTTCAAAAACAAAAGAGCTGATAAAAGAACTCTCTCAAATTGAGAAAATAGAGGAAAAACATGTATATAAGATAGCTGATCTTCTACCCACGCATGAGGATGATATAAAACTAATATTTGCCAAGGAAAGGATACTATTGGATGAAAACGATGTGAAAAAGATATTGGAAATAGTTGGGAAATATTATATTGAAGAATAAGAGGTGTCTTTTTGGAAGATTATGTTTATGTTTTAGACTACCTTCCAGAAGGAAGACCCGATCTACCACCTTATAAGAGAAAACCTGTAGTTTATGGTATAGGTGAGAATCAATTTACACTCCTAGAACTTGTTCCTAAACCAGGTGTGACAATAAACATTGGTGAAAGATTATATGTTGGAAAAGATGCGGAGAAAAGGAAAAAAATCGCTAAGATAAAAGGCAGAGTAAACTATGAGGATTTAACACCTACGGCACATGGTGAGCTACCATATATAATACTAGATATTGTTCGAAAAAATGAGGATAGATTTGTAAAATTTTTCAACGAAGCACCAGCGATAACCACAAGATTTCACTCGCTAGAACTGCTTCCAGGTCTTGGTAAAAAAACCATGCTGGAAATAATCAACGAGAGAAGGAAAAAACCTTTCGAAAGTTTCAAAGACATGGATGAACGAATAGAGTTTCTGCGGGCACCTGACAAACTCATAGCAAAAAGAATTGAACTAGAACTAATGGATCCAAATCAAAAATATAGATTGTTCACAAGACCACCTGTGCCAAAAACACATCACCATTATTGAAAAAAATGATGAGACTGTATAAGAAAAAAGGACAACATCTTCTCAAGGATTTAAACATTGCTAGAAGAGAGGTTGAATACGCAGATTTATCAAACAAAGATACCGTATTAGAAATAGGACCAGGCAACGGAATACTCACTACATTACTAGCAGAAAAAGCAAAAAAGGTAGTAGCTGTCGAAATCGATGAAAGATTTATAAAACTACTTAAAAACAGGCTGCCAAAAAATGTTATACTAATACATGCAGATATTCTAAAACTAGATTTTAAAAACCTTCCAAGGTTTAATAAAATTGTTTCAAACCTACCTTTTAATATCTCATCTGAAATCACTTTTAAACTATTAGAACAAAAATTTAACCTAGCTATTCTTATGTATCAGAAAGAATTTGCGGAGAGAATGATTGCAAAACCAGGTAGCAAAAAATATTCCCGATTATCAGTAGCAGTATATTATAAATCAAAATGTGAAATACTTGAAACAGTTTCAAGAGGAAAATTTTATCCTAGGCCAAAGGTAGACTGTTGCATAGTTAAACTAGTTCCAAGAACAAAAAAGCCATTTAAATTACATGATGAGAAATTGTTTGAAAATGTGACAAAGATTTTATTCATGCATAGAAGAAAAAAAATAGGGAATGTTCTGAGCAGTTTCTACGATAAAAATTTGATCACTAACATTCCATATCTGGATAGAAGGGTTGATTCTTTATCACCAGAACAAATAGGAGAGATAGCGAATAAATTATATAATAGTTTATGTTGAAACTTTGTTGAGATATATGGTTTGTGTTGGGAATGCCATTTCTATGCCTTCTTTTTCAAAAGCTTCTTTTATTGCAAAGTTTATAGCCTGCTGTGTATCCATATATTTTATATAATCCGATGTTTTTGTATAATATACAATTTCGAAGTTGAGGCTGAAATCTCCAAATTCTTTGAAATGAACTCGTTCCAGTCTATCAACATTTGACAACTTTTCTGGGTCTATTATGCTTTTAATAATCTCTGGTATTTTCTTGAGCTTGTCCACAGATGTATCATAGGTTACACCGATGGTGAAAACTATTCTTCTTTTTTTCATCCGTTTGAAGTTTCTCACACTAGTGTTTGTAAGCTGTCTATTTGATACTATCAGTTCCTCGCCCTGCAAAAGCTGTATCCTTGTTGATTTAATACCTATCTTCTTCACTGTTCCCATGTATTCACCAATGACAATAAAATCTCCTATCTCAAAAGGTCTGTCGAAATAGATTGAGAACGCACTAAAAACATCGCTCAGTATGTTTTGCAGAGCGAGAGCTACAGCTATACCACCAACACCCAAGCCTACGACCACACCAGAGAGATCTATTTTAAAAACAGAGAGTATAACAAGGAAAGCGCATATGTAGATAAACGCATGTATAATCTTTTTAAAAACAAATAACAAATGCTCACTTATTTTTTTTCTATCCCTGACCTCTCTCTCACTATACCAGCTTATGAGAATATTTATGATCCTTGTGACTATGAATGTTATCACCAGTATTTCGGCTACTAGAAAAATTTTAGCTAACAAATCTGAGTAGGTGCCCAATGCGCTAAAGGCTTTAGAACCATAGTAAGCACCCAGTAACACTACGACTACATAGATTGGTGTTCTAATGTTCTCTAGGATCATATCATCTAACTTTGTTTTTGTTTTCTCTGCAAGTTTTGTTAGATATTTGTTAAAAATAAAATAAACAATCCAACCTATGATCAAGAATATCAGAAAAATGATAATTGCTACTATTAGTTCCCCATAAAATAGGTTTGTGTTAAGCTGATCTGAGATTATT
>JAGGYP010000036.1 GCA_021162485.1 Thermoplasmata archaeon | reverse complement strand
GCTAAGCTGTCTAGATTTTAAAATGTTTTTGATTTACAAAATAATTAGATAAAAGAGAGAATTTTCTCTTTGTTTATTTCAAAAATAGAAAACTAAATAAACTTTTTCATGAATCTGCCTAGCATGAACAAGTTAAAAACGATATTGCTAGGAATCATAATATTAGTTTCCACCTTGGGATTGATAAATATAGAAAAAACTAGTGCTCAATCATATAACAATGACATCCAGATTAGAAAATATTTTGTAAATGTTACAACCAATAAAGAATATTTTTCAATTAGTGAAAAAATCTTTTTTGAAATAAAAAATGGTACTTTTTCAGATAAAACCATCCTTGTCTTTGTTCAGGATGCTGCAGAAAGCATAAGTGCATCTATATCAGATAAAATAGTAAACCTAAGCAAAAGCATGGATGGTGAAAATTACTACATAAATTTATCCAATTATAACATATCCACTGCCACATTTAAACTGGATATAAACTACATGCTACCCTGCTCTGTAAATTTTATCACTAAAAAAACATTATACACAACGGAAGAGATCCTTGTGACTCTTGATAATAAATTGATTTTCGAGTCTAAAAACACCTTGCCAAATGCTATAATAAAAGTAGTATTGCCAACAGAAAAAAAAGATTTTTCCTTATGGTACTATATAGCATATGTAGCAGTTATTGCGTTGATTGGCTGTGTAGTAATTTTATTAGTGAGCTACCTGAAGGGTAAAAGTAAAAAAGAAGAAATTGACACACCAGAGATACTGGAGCTAAAGAAGAAACTACTGTTAGATTCTCTTAAAGAATTAGAAAAGGAATATAGGTCTAAGAAAATCTCAGATCACACCTACACTCGTTTGAGAGAAGAGTATAAAAGCCAGGCAGTAGACGTAATGAAAAAGTTAGATGAAATTAAAAAGTAAAAAAATTAAAAATCTAACAACTTCATCTGTTTTCTTTCTTCTATATCCTCTTCCACTTCCTCATTTTCTTCTAATATTTGCATCAAATTCTTTTCCTCTCTTTCTTGATCTTCTTCTAATAATAATTTTTCTGCTAAATCCTGAGAGTTATCCACAAGCAACAATATCTCATCCTCTGTCAAATCCATCTTTTTTATCATCTCTTTAGCGAATGTATAATTATTTTTAAAAACATGTTTAAAATATGGAAAAACAAGTTCTATAACCTTGTTTTGAGAGATATGTAGCATCTTACCTATCTTGTTGCATAAATCATCTCTGATCTCTCTGTTTTGTTTACTTCTTTTCATCTCACTTAGCCAAAAAGGAAAATTGTATTTTGCAACAGGATAGTATCTTGATTTTGACACTACTATTCCACCGCACATGAGTTCTGATGCATATGTCATTAGATCAAACTGCTGTCTTTTGTATATTCGACCTAGGAAGATATCTGCCTTTGAGATGAAATCGTAAGCATTTGCTATATCCTGCGGCTCTATGTATTGAAAAGGCAGGTTTTCATCCAGCCACATTATCAGATTATCTGGTGATTCACCTAATTCAAACAATCTTCTCCTGATATTTTTTAAATCTTTGGATCTAAATAGTTCTCTTAAAAAGTCAAATATCTCTTGATTTCTATCTCTAAAACCTATTGCATCAATGTCTTTCATATCTACAATTCTCTTGCCTATACAAATAGCTTGTAGATCATTTAATGCAGATCTTATATCACCATTGTTTTTCTCTGCTATGGTTTTGATTACGTTTGGATGTACATTCACATTTTCTTTTCTACAAATATCTTTTAGGAGATCGGCGATTTGATTAGGATGTGCCTCATAAAATCTTATATTTAAGCATATATCTTTTAACGGGCTCCCTGATCCTTTTGTTAAAGCATAATAATCATTGACTATTAGAATAATTGGTTGTTTAGAAACTTTTATTGCATCAACCAATGCTTTTTTGCCGCCCTTATCAGTGTATTCACCATCTTTTTTTTCTCCACCAGATGATGTCTCATATAGGTTATCTGCCTCGTCAAAGATAATCAGTTTTCTTCCTCCTCTTTTAGATGGTAAAAATTTTCCATCTGATGAAAATGTTTCATTTGTAACGCTGGGTAGTATCATAGACTGTATCTTCGATGCACTTCTTACATCAGATGCATTCAACTCTATGACTGGCCAACCGTACTCATTTGCTAGTGCTAGTGCAGCACTTGTTTTTCCTACACCTGGTTTACCACTTAAGATAACAGCTTTTTTTGGTGGAGTTAGTCTTTTTTCCCATTTATCTGCCCAGTCTCTGAGTTGAGAAATTGCTCTCTCATTTCCAACTATTTCATTTAATGTTTTTGGTCTATACTTTTCTGCCCAGTTCAAAACCAGTTTTTACCTCCCAACTAATGCTAAAACATTCTCAGATATTTTAACATTTTGTTTGAGGAAAACTTTTTATCAAACATTTTATATTTCATATCAAGAGCGGGGATGGCCCAGTCTGGTACGGCGCAGGATTGCTAATCCTGTGGGCGAAAGCCCTCGCGAGTTCAAATCTCGCTCCCCGCGCTAACTACTACTGTTATTTTTTAAAACTAAAATTATTTATATTTAATATCACATTCATTTTAATGGAAAATAAGAAAAGGGGAGGTGAAAAAAACAATGAGGAGAAAGACCATATATTTAGGGCTGGCGATTACTGTAGTTACTCTAATGTGTTTACAAGCTACTGGTTTAACTCTAGTGAAGACTGAGAAGGGAAGTATTTCATATGAGAACAAACCTGTTTTCCTGCAAAATGCGAGAAAAGTGCCTTTTGAGATGAAGAAGTTCCCCACCAAGGCTACTGCTAACTTGGGCGGAAATGTTTTGATCACAGATGGAATGCCAGAGGATGATCTATGGCCTGCTATCACAAGAGACCAATATGGGAATATTGTTGTAACATGGACACACCAAGCAAGTCCAGTGGAGACAAACATTGGCTTAGCATACTCCAGTGATGGAGAGGCATGGACTGCTGGTTTGATAACACTAGATGGTGCCCCAATGTACTCAGATATTGCATATGTCCATGGCGCTGATTTCGAAGGAGGAGGAGATTTCACAGGTTTATGGGGTGTATATGGTGACATTGCAAATGACCAAATAGGTTTCTACAGGATCGCGGATATAACAGATGAGGGCACATACGAGTTTTACACATGGCAAACAACCTACGAAGATATCACATACTGTGCAATAGCAGATAACACATGGTATAACGAGTTTAACTATGATATAACAGGGCCAACAAATATGTACATATACCATGAGGTATACCAACAATATGATATTCCAAACTGTCCTACTCATTGGTATACTGATGGTGAGACGACTGCAGGTGGAGTAGGATACTTTGATGCACAATCTAAACTAAAAACAGCACCAGCATTTGATCCAGATATGGCCTGTCTACATGACAACGATCCTGTACAGACAGAGAATGACTATGTGCTACTGACCTGGCAACATGATAATGAGACAACTGGGCATAGCGAGATAGTGCTGAAGAAGATAGTTCCAGAGGTAGAACCAGATATAGAGTACACACCATACCAGTGGTACATTGCAAAGGGAGACACCTTTGATGCTGCACATCCCAACATCGGCGCATCTGGAAGCAACGCGGTTGTTGTCTACATGTGTAATGACAACATCTTTGGCGACTGGGATATAAAATGTGCTTATAGTAGCGATGATGGTATGACATGGGAGACCAGTGTGGTTGCAAATGAACCACAGGTAGATGAGCTATACCCGGCTGTCTACATGAGTGGAAACACAGCGTACTGTGCATATATCAAAGAGGGAAACCTCTATGTTGTTAAATCAGAAGATGGTGGTCAAACATGGGGTGAGCCAGAGCAGATTAATGAGGTAGATGGCACTGTTGTGGCAGAGGAAAACTCAGTTGACATACACCCTGCAGGTATAGTATGGACTGATGAGAGAAATGGAAACAAGGATATCTACTATGCTGTTGTAGGAGCGGCGCCAGCTATAACAATCGGTAGCATTTCCGGTGGATTTGGAGTGTCCGCTGTTATAGAAAACGTTGGTACAGCCGCAGCAACAGATGTAAGCTGGTCAATAGATCTATCTGGTATTGCATTCCCCAACCACAAAGAAGGAACAATACCTTCTATAGAAGCTGGTGAGTCTGTAACAGTCAGTACTGGTTTCATCTTTGGTTTAGGACCTATAACAATAACAGTAAGCGCAGATGGTGCATCAAAGACAGCATCAGGAATGGCAATTGGGCCTATAGTGATAGGGGTAAAATAAAAAACTTACTAAAAACCCCTCTTTCTCTCTTTTTTTATGATAAGTTTTTAAACTTTGGAATATTCCTCTTTTGTAGTATTTCTACAGAGGGTATTAAATGCCCCATAGACATCTTAGAGCTAAAAAATTAAACAAGGCAATAACAAAAAAGAGGATAGAGAAACTTTTTAGAATGGCAGAGGAAAAAGCTTTCTCAAATAAACTTGGTTTAGCAGACAGATATGTAGAGTTGGCTAGGAAGATATCGATGAGATACAGGGTTCCTATTCCAAAAGAGTACAAGAGAAGATTCTGTAAAAACTGTTACAAATACTTACAACCTGGTGTGAATGCTAGAATAAGACTATCCTCTGGTAGATTAGTGATTTATTGTAAAAATTGTGGAAGATTTACAAGGATACTCCTCAAAAATAGGCGCTAGACTTAAATATTATACTTTTAATTACCGATAACCTAATAAAACTATAATATTTCTATAAAAGCAGGGTATTGATAATATGACAACAGTATATGATGTACCGGCAAAGGATTTGATAGATGCAGTTGCACAAAAATTAAAAAAAATAGATTCTATAGTAGAACCAGAATGGAATAGTATAGTGAAAACTGGTGCTCACAAAGAAAACTCGCCTCTAGAGAAAGACTGGTGGCATATTAGATGTGCCTCTATCCTAAGGAAAATTTATATAAAAGGGGCTACAGGTGTTGAAAAGCTAAGAGCAGAATATAGTGGTAAAAAGGACAGAGGTTCAAAACCTTATAAGGTGAGAAGTGGTAGTGGTGCTATAGTTAGAAAGGCCCTTCAGCAGCTAGAAAAAGCAGGTTTTGTAAACAAGATAAAAGGCAAAGGAAGAGTTCTAACACCAAAAGGCAGATCATTTCTAGATAACACAGCAAATGAAGTTTTAAAAGGTGTTAAATAATTAATTTGATAATTTTAAAACAGGATATTAGAAAATATGGATGATGAAGAATTAGAGGAAATAAAAAGGAAGAAACTGCTACAGCTTCAGCAAGCTGCAGAAGAAAAAGCTTTAGAAGAGGCAGCAGCACAAGAAGAATTCGAAAGACAGAAAAAAATGTTGTTGAGAGCAATACTAACATCTGAAGCTAGAGATAGACTGGCTAGGATAAAACTAGCAAGACCTGAAATTGCAGAATCCATTGAAAACCAACTTATAATACTGGCACAATCTGGCAAAATAAGAGAAAAGATAACAGATGAGCAATTAAAGATGATAATATCTAAAATAATGCCAAAGAAAAAAGAGTTTAGAATAAGAAGAGGAGGTTTATATTAAAATATGGCAAGGAACAAACCACTTGGAAAAAAACTTAGGTTGCTCAAAGCCTTAAATAGCAACAGAAGAGTTCCAGCTTGGATTGTGATAAAAACCAATAGAAGATTTACTAGGCATCCAAAGGTTAGAAACTGGCGGAGAAATAAGTTAAAGAAATAAAGGCGGTGTTAAAACATGGCAGAGAAAGAGTTAGAGAGAATATATGTTATCCCTCTGCAGAAAATCAAACATTATACTTCAGCATCTAGATTGGCTCCAAGAGCAATCAAAGAAATAAAAAGATTTCTAGTTAGACACATGAAGGTTGAAGAAAATGATATATGGATTGATAACTCTGTAAACGAGAATATTTGGAGTAGAAGCAAGTATAAAATACCTAACAGAGTAAGAGTTAGAGCTATCAAATTCGATGATGGTGTTGTAGAAGTATCATTACCAGAGCTTGAGTTGAAGGAATCACGAAGAGAGGAGATCAAAGCTGTTAAAGAGACGAAGAAACCCATACTTAAGAAAGAAGAGGAGAAACCAGCTGAAGAAGGTGAGGAAGAAAAAGAGAAGGAGATTAAGGAAGAAGAAAAGACAGAGGACAAGGGAAAAGGTGAAACAAAAGAAGAGAAAAAAAAGGAAGAAGAAATTGCAGTGGAAGAAGAGAAAAGAGATAAACAAGAAAGCGAGAGCAAAATTGAAAAAGTTAAGGAAAAAAACAAAGAAAAATCTGTTGAGCAAAAAGATAAAACAAAAGCGGACTAGATTAATATGTTAGAGTTAATGGATTTCGATAGAAATCCAAACATTGGTATTTTTTGTAAGGCAAATGAAAATATTGTGTTTGTTAGAAAAGGTTTACAAAAGAGAATAAGAAAAAAGATTGAGAAAGCTTTGGATGTAAAGCTGGTTGAAATAAGCATAGCAAATGCAAATATAATTGGATCTATTCTAGCTATTAATTCTAAAGGAGCGATTGTTACAGATTTTGTAGATGAAGAATCATCTGAAATATTGGAAAAACAAGGGTTAAATGTTTTTGCTATTCAGGATAATCTAAATGCAACAGGGAACAACGTGTTGGTGAATGATTATGGAGCATTAGTTCATCCAGATATTAAAAAATCTAACATAAAGAAAATGGAGGATGTGCTTGATGTACCTGTTTACCAGGGCACTATTGCTGGGTTAAAAACTGTAGGTATGGCAGCGGTTGTGACAAACAAGGGTTTGCTGTGTCATCCAAAAGTTGAGGAGAAAGAGAGGGAGCAGCTGGAGTCGATTTTTGATGTAGAGGTTATGATTGGCACAGTTAATCATGGTGTACCTTTGATTGGTAGTGGATTAGTTGCAAACTCAAAGGGTGCAATAATTGGGAGTTTAACAACGGGGATAGAGTTAAACAGGATAGAAGAAGCTCTAGGTTTTATATAGAGTATAAGATATCAACAAAACAATAATTTTATATACTATTTTAAATATAATTATCAGTAAGATAAAAATGTATGAAAACATTGTAAAATCTAAAAAAATGCTGTGCTTTTGCTTAATTTTATCATTTTTACTAGTATCCTCCTCCGTAGCCTCTTCTCTTTTAAATACCTCTAAGAAGTTTTTAACCAAGATAAAATGTTGTTCATCTGGTGGTGACGAATATAACACTCCAACATTTCATGTCAATGATAAATGGGTATATGAGATGAAATTTAACTATGAGTCCTCTGTTTTAAAAGCCACTGGTAAAATCAAAGATTATACTGTCTTAGTAGAAAACGTGGAAAACAGTAGATATAATACAAAAATCACTGGAAGTTTCTCTGGAAGCGCTGGAATATTCGGGTTAATCCCTGTAGGGTCTGCAAGTGGATCAGTCTCAGGATATGCGTATGTGAATAAAAATGATATCGCCTATGATGAGTTTCTGCTCAACTCAAAGGGTAAAATAAGTGGAGGAGCCTTTAGTTTCGACATAGATGCAATTCTTGATCTCAATCCACCTTGGGTGTATATTGATTTTCCTGTAGAGGTTGGTGATGAATGGCGCTCATTTTCAAAAGCAAATTTAAGCATGCATTACAAAATCAAAACAGTATTAGGTGTAACTCTTAAAGAAGGTGATTACAAGAATAGTTTTGTTTTAAACAACATACTGAGATGTAAAAAAGACCATGTGAAAATATCTACAAAGGCAGGTACGTTTAATGATGTTCTTTTCATAGAGAATGAAACTGATAGCAGAATAACTATAAAAATATGGTTTTCCCCATCTGTTGGAAACATGATAAAATGGATATACAAAGATATTAGTAGCTCTGACAAAATAGAGTTTAGTATGGAATTAACCTCTTTTGAACATAAATATAATACACCGCCTTATACTCCAAATAATCCTTCACCTCAAAATGACGAAAAAGATGTAGATACCAATACCTCTCTTTCTTGGGGTGGTGGGGACCCAGATAAAAATGATGTTGTTACTTATGAGATATATCTAGGTGAAAATCAAAACCCACCAAAAATTGGTAGTATTTCTAAGCCCTCAACACAAAACAGAATAACCTTTGAGTTAGATAAAAAATTGGATTATAATATGGATTATTATTGGAGAGTGGTTGCAAAAGACAGTAATGGTTCAGAGAACAAAGGACCTTTCTGGCATTTTACCACCAAAGGGAACAACTCAAACAATCCTCCTTACAAACCATTAAATCCTTCACCAGATAATGGTGAAACAGGTATAAATGTAAGTAAACCAATTGTGTTATCATGGGATGGTGGTGATCCAGATGAAAACGATACTGTAACTTATGATATTTATTTAGATAAAAAATCAAATCCTTCAACGAAGGTGCATACACTCTCAAAACCTGCTGCAGAAAAAAGAATATCCTTTGAACTTGATATAAATTTGGAAAACGCCACAAAATATTATTGGAAAGTAGTTTCAACAGATGATAAAGGTGCTAGTAGAGAAGGACCCATATGGAGTTTTGCAACAGGGGGATACATTCCAGAAAATAGACCTCCTTTCAAACCTAGTAGTCCAACACCAGCGGATAAAAAAGAAGGAGTTGATATAAACCCAACATTGTCCTGGTATGGTGGGGATCCAGATGAGTATGACACTGTAAGATATGACATCTATCTTGGGACTAGTGAAGATTCTTTACAGAGGAAAGATTCTATTTACAAACCAGCTACTCTGCATCAAATATCCTATAATTTAGAGAATTTGTGGGAAAAAACATGGTACTACTGGAGAATAGTAGCTACAGACGATCATGGTGAAACAGTTAAGGGACCTATCTGGAGTTTTAAGACCAAAGTTGTAGATACAGATCCCCCATCTGTGTGGATACAAAAACCTGTTGAAGGTGGGATATATATAAACGATAAGCTTAGATTTACAGATGGTTTCATATCTATATACTTACATCACTCGTTAATAATAGGTCCTATTACTATAGAGGTTGTAGCCGCCGATGATGTAGATGGTGGTATAGCAAGGGTGCAGATTTTTATAGATGAGGAATTACGATACGAAGATAGTGCTTCATATGGATCTCATAAATGGTTGTGGGATGATGTGTATTCGTTCTCAGATAATCACTGGCATGTTATAAAAGTAGTAGCATATGATACATCTGGCAACATGGGTTTTGCAGAGATGAAGGTTAGGAAGATCTTATAAATATTTATAATCATTAAATATATTTAAAATAATTTATTTTTTAGAAAAAAATAAATATATGTATTCTATTATAAAATTTGAGGTTGAAAAAATGATAACAAAAAACGGATTTAGAAAATATGCTGTAATCATAGCGTTTTTGCTTCTCTCAACAGCAGTAGCAGCACCTTTGACACAAAGTAAAAGTCTAAGAAATATAGAAAAAATCGTTTTAGGTGCAACGAAAAATGAGGGTTCTCCAGAAATCACATCGCTAGGGTTAAGAGATTTTTCTATTACAATCCATAGAATCAAAAAAGAGGATTCTATTGACCCAGCTAAGGGATCAGCAAATTGGAAACTTTACATGTTTGTAAACGGGCAGAGAAAAACACTTGACAAGGATGGAGATGATGTAATAATAGATAAGACAATAACCTGGGAAAACATTGTTTCAAATGATACCACCGCCTTGGAGATAAAGTTTGAGCTGCTTGAGAAAGATCTTGGATACTGGCCGGATGAGCATGATATAGCTGATATCAGTGCCCATGTTGGAGGAGGAAAAGACAATAGTAAAAACTTTGACTCATGCAGAGGCGCTGTTTTTATACGCACTTACAACTTAAAAACAGGGGACTGGATGCCAGAGGATGAGAACAATGACTATCTAAAAATTGATGATCAATCAAGCTTAAAATGGTTTATAACAAGTGGAAATTTTGATGGAAGTACAAGAAAAGATGAGAATGATGCAACAATATGGTTCAATGTTTTTGTAGAAAACACGCCACCATATCCTCCAGAGAAACCATCTGGCCCAAATAAAGGCGATATAAATGTAAATTACACGTTCACAACTAAATGTAAAGACCCAGATGGGGATGAGATCAAGTATGGTTGGGATTGGGATGGAGACAGCGAGGTAAATGAGTTAACAGATTATTATGATTCATGGGAAACTTGCAGTATAACTCATGCCTGGAGTAAACCTGGTATATACTATGTTAAAGTAGTTGCAGTGGACAAATATGGTATGATAAGCAAATGGTCAGATATATTAATTGTTGAGATAAATGGGCCTGGTGGTAAAAATGGTTTCAAAAAGGAAAAATGGGCTCTGGGACATGCATATACAGTATATCTGGATCATCAAAATACGCAAGAGTTAATAAGAACAATTAAAAAAGGTGGAATGGTTGTTACAGCAGTTGCAGCTCTTATTGCAGCAATAGCTACTGCCTATGGTGTGCCAATAGATCCTGTTACTGCAGCGAAAATAGCTGTAGCTATAATCAACCTAGGTGCAGCAACTATAGATCTAATGGATAGAGGAAGAGGAATATATTTCAAAACATATATTCTAGAGATCTTGGGTACTCCAGTTTATCCTATGTTTACATATATATGGTCGCAATAAAAAGTATAGTTCCAAAAGATAAGTTTTTATACACTTAACCATTTACTTTTTTTCCCCAGAGAATAAGATGTCGTGGATAATAGTAGGTATAATATCAATAATTTTTCTTATAATATTATCCGCATTTTTTTCAAGTTCAGAGCTAGCTATAATCTCTATAAACAGAGCGGTGATAAGAGAAAAAGCTAGAAAAGGAGATAGAAGAGCTCAGTTGTTGGATAAACTTTTACAAAATCCTGATACAGTGGTTTCTGCCATTGTGATAGGAAACAACTTGGTAAATGTACTTGCTTCGATACTAGCAGGTGCAATTTCCACACAGATTTTTGGTAACATAGGGTTGGGGATAGCAACAGCGGTTATGACTTTGCTTCTTCTTGTGTTTGGGGAGATCACTCCAAAATCAGTTGGGATAAGAAATGAGAAATTCGCTCTTCGAGTAGCTAGGCCTGTGTATGTGATCACCAGGTTTTTTGGCCCATTTTCAACTG
Source organism: Thermoplasmata archaeon (assembly GCA_021162485.1). Lineage (GTDB taxonomy): Archaea > Thermoplasmatota > E2 > DHVEG-1 > B8-G13 > B8-G13. The sequence continues at coordinate 7,357 of JAGGYP010000036.1, read as the reverse complement.
GATTAATATCTTTATCTAGATTTATATCAAAGAATATTTTTGGTAAAAAAGATGTAAATCCGCCAGTAACTGAAGAGGAGATAATGGCCATGATGAGACTCGGCGAGGAAGAGGGCACTATAAAAAAGGATGAGAGAGAGCTAGTGAACGAGGTATTTGAGTTTGATGAAACCAAGGTAGATGAAGTTAGAGTTCCAAAAAAAGAGATAGTATACCTTGATGAAAACGATACAATACAAGATCTTATAGATAAATCAATAGAAACAGGTTTTTCAAGGTTTCCTGTTTGTAAAAAAGGAAATATAAACAAGATTGTTGGAATGGTTCATATAAAAGATGCTTTAGCTGTTAAAGACAAAAACATGCCTGTTAAAAAGATAATGAGAGACATATTGAAGGTGGGACCTGGGATGAAAGCAGATGATGTGCTCAGAGAGATGCAACGTAAAAAAGTGCATATCGCAGTGGTAAAAGATAGGAGAAACAAGGTAAAAGGTATTGTGACCATGGAGGATTTGATCGAAGAGATCTTTGGAGAGATAGCAGATGAGCATGATAAAAATATAAAATAGTGGGCCCGCCGAGATTTGAACTCGAGTCTATGGCTCCCGAAGCCACAAGGATACCAAGCTACCCCACGGGCCCTTATGAGTGTTTAAACCCAAAACTAAGAATAAAAAATAGGAAAACGTTTACAAATTTTTTTCTTTAAACTATTTTATTTTTACTATCTGCTTGTGGATTTCTTTGTACCTGTTGGATAAAATTTCTAAAGCTTTTTCTAAAACCTCTTTTGCAGACAGGGAGCCATCTGTTTCAAATTTGAAAATAAACTTGCTTTCATCACCTTTCACATTTATTGCATCTTTGTTACATTTTTCCACACATGAGTTGCACATAGAACATTTTTCTATATCCTTTATTGTTAGTTTGTTGTTTTTGATCTCTAATATGTTCCTGGGGCATGCTTTAACACATTTACCACAGAGATTACATTTATTTTCGTCAATCTCTATGATTGGATAATATTTGTATCCTACACCACTTGCTACTTGCCATTTTGCATGGTCTTTTCCTCTGCCTAAAACTGCTTCTGCCTCTAAAATCAGTCTTTGTCCTTCTGTTAGCTTGACTATGGGTATGTTACCATCTACGGGTGCCCACATTTTATCCTGCGGTTGTAGATCACCTGAGTACACAGTGCATGGTCCCTCCTTGCTTAGAGTGTAGAGAACAGTGCAGTTTGGACATCCTTTTCCCTCACAGGTGCACTGGTCTCTGAAACCTAACAAGTCCAACTTGGTAGGTAATGGTATCATGCCTATTCTATGTGCTATTATCTCGTCAAATAATGCACTGTTGTTATCATATACTGTCACATAGGATACCGCTAGTTTTGGTATCTCTGACAATATGACTCTTCTAAGCGAATTCATAAAATATGGTGTGCTGTTTTCGATAACCATTTTACAATTGGTTTTGCCTAATTTGATATCGTTTATCTTCATAAAAAATCAAACCTCTTATACCCTTCTACCTCTTTTACCACCTTTTCTTCTTCCACCATCATGGGGTATAGGTGTAACATCCTCTATTCTACCTATCTTGAGACCTGCTCTTACAAGTGCTCTAATTGCTGCCTGAGCGCCAGGACCTGGTGTCTTAGATCTTGTACCTCCTTTTCCTCTAACTTTAACATGAACGCCCTCAATACCTTTTTCTTTTGCAACCTCTGCCACCCGTTGTGCAACCAACATAGCTGAATAAGGTGTACCCTCATCTTTTGCAGCCTTTGTAACCATGCCACCAGAACATCTAGCTATGGTCTCAGCACCTGTTAAATCAGTAATAGTAATTATTACATTATTATAGGATGCAAATATGTGTGCTACTCCCCATTTACCCATTTTTACACCTCTTTAACCTCGTCTCCTTTGTCTTCAACAGTAACTGTTTCCTTTTTTCTCACAGCAAATTCTATACTTGGTCTTGCAGGATGTGTAGAATCAGTTAATGGTGAACTTGGATGATATTCGATCATGTTTTCCTCTTTTTTGAGCACCATGTAACCTGGCGCGGTAACCCTTCTATTGTCTATACAAATGTGACCATGAACTATAAACTGCCTAGCTTGAAAAGGCGTAGAAGCCAATCCTTTTAGATACACAATTGTTTGCAATCTTCTTTTTAATATAGACTCTACATCCAAGGCTAGAACATCATCTAAAGTAGCATTCTCAGGTAATATCCCCAATCTATGCAACCTACCCAGGAGTTGCTCTGTCTCCCTTTTCACCTGTGGATCAGAAGAGGTTACTTTTCCCAGTAATGATCTAGCCTGTGCCCTAAATTTTCTAAGCATTGTCTGCGCTCGCCAGATCTCTCTTTTATTCTTTAAACCATATTTTTTTATCAATGCATTTTCTGCTTCTATTCTATCCTTATCCCAAGGGTGTGAAGGTGTTTCATATTTTTTTCTAGCAAACTTTGGATCTCCCATAATTATCACTTCTCAGCTTTTTTTGATGTTTCAGGTTTTCTACCCTTTCTCGAAACACCAACAGATAAACCTCTTCTTTTATTTGCCCTGGTTCTTTGTCCTCTAACAGCTAAACCTAGCTCGTGTCTTATGCCTCTATAGACTCTGATTTTCTTCAGCAGATTTATATCTTCTCGTATTCTCATCAACAGATCAGAGCCAATCAAATGTAAACTTTGACCACCGTAATACTCATTTCTATGATTTGCCATCCAACCTGGGATTTCTGAGCTCAAATTGTCTACAAGAGATTTTATATTCTCAATCTGCTCATCTGAGAGATTCCCTATTTTTTCATGCCTATCCACGCCTGCTTTATCTGCTATAAAACAAGCAAGTCGAAGACCAACTCCTTTTAAACCGGTTAAAGCATATATCACTTTCTTTTCACCGTCTAAATCTGTGTCAGCTATCCTCACAATATACTTGAAATCCTTTTTATGCTCAGCTTCATCTCTTTTCTCTACCTTCTTGCTCTCTCCCTTTTTATCTTTAGTCTCAACTCTAACTTCTTTCTGTGGTTGCGACTTAGCTTCCTCTTTTGTTTTATTTTTTTCTTCCATGCCTAATTCCCAAGTAACATAAAGATTATGCCCAATAATTATAAAAGTCCTATTTAAGCATTTAGGATAAAATGTGTTTTTAAACTTTTCTTTTCCGGAATTTTCTGATAAAAAATGGTATTTATTATTTTTTACTTCTAAATCGAAATCCATATAACCAGGATATTGAATTAGTTCTTAAGTTATTTCATGGAGAGATGAGACATGATGGTCTCTGAATGGAACAGTGTCAAAGACGTGTTTGAAAATAAAAAAGTTGGAGATAGAGTGAAACTAAGAGGTTGGATATACAGAACGAGAAGTAGTGGCGGCATAGTGTTTATACTTCTAAGAGACTCCTCTGGCATAGTTCAAATAACAATAAAAAAAGGAGATCTACCAGAGGATCAATTCAGAGATGCAGAAAAAGCCCTAGTAGAATCCTCTATAATGGTTGAAGGCATAGTAAGGGAGGATAAAAGAGCTCCAGGAGGTTTCGAAGTAAAAGCTGACAAGTTTAATGTTGTGAATTTTGCAGAGCCATTCCCAATAACAAAAGATCAAAGTATAGAGCTTTTACTTGATTATAGACATCTATGGCTTAGATCAAGAAGACTCACTCTCATAATGAAGATAAAAGCAGAATTACTCAAGGCATTGAGAGAATGGTTTGACATGAATGGATTCTATGAGACTACACCATCTGTGATTACTACAAACGCTGCTGAGGGTGGAGCCACAGTTTTTTCATTTGACTATTTTGGCAGAAAGGCTTTCTTATCTCAAACTGCCCAAATGTATCTAGAAGCTCTTATATATTCTCTAGAAAGAGTATGGTGTTTAACCCCTAGTTTTAGAGCGGAAAAATCTCGAACACCCCGCCACTTGACAGAATACTGGCATTTGGAAGCAGAAGAAGCATGGGTTGATAACAATGGCAATATGGAAATACAAGAGAAATTGATCAGTTATACTTGTAATAAAATAGCAGAGAGATGCGAGAGCGAATTAACTGAGCTTGGAAGAAACCCAGATGATCTAAAGAAAATAAAACCTCCTTTCAAGAGAATCAAATATGAAGACGCTGTAGAAATTGTAAATCAAAGAGGAGTGAAAATGAACTATGGCGATGACTTCGGTGCGCCACATGAAAAAGCCCTAGTAGAGGGAGAAGAAAAACCAGTGTTTGTAACAGATTTCCCAGCAGAAATCAAGGCATTTTATATGAAAGAAAACAGTGATGGTAAAACAGTGAAATGCTCAGATATGTACGCACCTGAGGGCTATGGTGAGCTTATAGGTGGAAGTGAAAGATCTGAGGATATAGAGAGAATGAAAGAAAAACTTCTCAAAGAAGGAGCCGATATAAAAAACTATGAATGGTATTTTGATCTCCGCAGATACGGCTCTGTTCCACACTCAGGATTCGGACTTGGCATAGAGAGATTATTATGTTGGATTACCAAGCAAGATCATATAAGAAACATGACACCTTTCCCAAGAACAATCACAAGAGTATACCCATAAAAATTTTGGGGGTGATAAAAATTATCAAAAACTCTAGAGCCCATGTACTAATATCTGGAAGAGTACAAGGAGTCTGGTTTAGAGCAAGCACAAGAGATAAGGCAAAAGAACTTGGTATAAAAGGATGGGTTAGAAACACCCCAGATGGAAAAGTTGAGGCAGTATTTGAGGGACCAAGGGAAAAGGTTGAAGAGATAATAAAATGGTGCCACAAAGGACCTGTTCTTGCAAGGGTTACAAATGTAGAAGTTAAATGGGAGAAACCAAAAAATGAATTGGAAGATTTCAAGATAATCTACTAGACAAATTTTTTGAAAGCCTCAACCATTTTGTCATTTATATCAACAAATATAATCTCATTAAAATCTTTCTCATATTTCTTAGCAATATTTATCATTACCCTGGCAGCATCTTCCTCTGCAACACCTCCTACACCAGTACCCATCCCAGGTATTGCAATAGTTTTAATACCATATTTTCTAGCTAGTTTCAATGCCGCATTCGTAGCAAGCTCTACATTTCTAACACTAATTCGCATAGCAGGTTTTTCCATAGTAGGAGCATGAATAACACATTTACAAAGAAGTCTACCAGAAGTGGTAATTATTGCATCACCTGTTTTGATAGGAGCCTTACTGATTGCTTCTCTCTCTATCTCCACGCCACCTTTCCTTTTTATCGCACCAGCCACACCGCCACCCATGTACCCATAAGAATTAGCAGCATTGACAATAGCATCACACTTGACACTGGTTATATCTCCTTTTTTAATCACAATACTCATAAAAAATCACTTGCGAGGAGTTTAAAACTTTATTTCTTTTTTTCCTTCTCCTCTGCCTTCTCCTCCTCTCTTTTCCTCTCTCTAACAATTCCTCCTCTTATCACTCTTATTCTCGCATTCAATGCGTTTATTCTATTCTCATATTTTCTTTTCTCAATGTTGAATTTAGCCTTTGTAATTTTATTTACCTTAAACTCTTTCTCTAGATTTTCTATTTTTTTCCGGATTTTTTCTATTTCTCTCTCACATTTAGCGATGTTTTTTTCTAGTCTCTTTATCAAAAAACTCATTTTATCTCGCTCCACAATTCTTTTCTATGCGCCTCAAGGGCATTATTTTCCTTGCCTAAATACTCTGCGAAAGTTTTAACTCTTTTCCCACCTATTTTGTAAGGTTCTGGGAAGTTTTCTCTATATTTCAAATCCCTAAGCAGATGATGATCAAGTATTATTTCACAATCTAGTTTTTTTATTATCTCTACAAGATTGTTAGATGCATCTTCTAGATTTTTTCTGCTGAACTTCCAGCCCAGAAATATTGTTGGGGGACCATCAATTATAAGCAGATCAGGTTTCTGTGAAATTATATAATCTTTTGCCTCACTTGTCACAGGACCTTGGACATCTGATGCGTGCAATAGTCTAAAATCACCATCGTCTATAGTTGTCATAATGACATAACCAAGTCTAACATTGCTAGGACCATGGAAGAAAGGTGGTGAGAACACTATACTGGTTTCACCTATTTTATGAGAGGTGTCATCGCAGTAGATTAACTTGCATCTGTTCTCCACAATCTCTTTAAACTCTTTGCCTCTTTCTGTTTGGGATTTGTTAATGTTTTTGTTAATATCTTTTGCATAAACAGTCTTACCCTGATAAAACTCCTCATTTGGATCATAATGATCATAGTGGTAATGGGAGATCACTAGTATATCACATTTCTCTGCTAATTCTCTTATCTCATCTTTTGTTCTAGACAGTGCCTCTATTTCTTGTGGCGCAGGAGGTAAACCATATCTACTTGGTCCTAAAGCAGCAGATGGATCTATAAAAATTCTACAATCCTTTGTCTCAACCAATGTTGCCATTGATCTAACGCCAAGAGAATCAGAAGCTATTGGTGTCACCTTCATTGATCTTTTAATACAATAAAATGATGGTTTAATAAATTTTTGATAGCCCTATTAAAAACGAAAATGTTAATAAATAATTAAGGTTACAGATTATAAGAGGAGGTTTTGGTAAAAGGGAGAGAGGTGTGTTTGAGAAATGGATGAGAAAATGAAAATATTTTTAACAGCTGGTATCTGCCTAGCGATGATTCTAGTATCTTTAAGCGGTTGTGTGCAACAGGGCAAGTCAATAAAAAACCCAAACACAATTGTGAACTACACAATTGGAGATCCAAAAACACTTGATCCAGCGGATGCATATGACTCAGCATCTATAGACGTAATAAACCAAATATATGATCGACTAGTTATGTACAAAGGTGGAGATACCTCTACATTCTACCCAGCACTAGCAGTGAACTGGACTGTTTCAAACGATTCAAAAGTCTGGACATTCCATCTCAGAAAAGGCGTGAAATTTTCTAATGGAAACCCATTCACTGCAGAGGATGTAAAGTATTCCTTTGATCGTGTACTAATAATGAACTCTCCAGAATCCGGGGTTGCTTGGATTCTATCACAGTGTATGGATCTCAACAGTACAAAGGTTTTAGACAACTATACTGTTCAGATAACATTAACACAACCTTACGGTGGATTTTTAGCATTAATGGCATTTAGTGTAGCCTCAATAGTAGACAAGGAAACAGTAGAAGCTCATGGTGGAGTAGTTGCAAACACCACAAATGAGTGGATGAAAGAACATGCTGTAGGCACAGGTCCATACAAACTAGATCACTGGACTCACAAAACAGAAGTTGTACTAGTCAAAAACGAGTATTACTGGGGTG
>JAGGYP010000042.1 GCA_021162485.1 Thermoplasmata archaeon | reverse complement strand
CCACTATATAAATACACTAATCTCATATATATTATTTTCGTTTTTATAGTAGCGAGATGCTTACCACATTATTTCCCCTTAGTATTATGGTGCCAACTCTTCTTTTTGTATCATCTTTTGTCTCCTCAACATCCTCTAAAACCAGGTTCATGTACTCATCAAAACCAGATAATCTTCCTTCCATCATTCTACCATCTTTTAGCAACAATGATAATCTTCGGTTTACTGATTTTTCCAACACATCTAATGGTAAGGCCATATTAAAAGTGAAAACATTTTACCCTTTTTAAATCTATTCCTCAAACCTTATAAATCATTTAGCTTGATTGGTATCAAAAAGGTTAAAGATTTAATACTCTATAACATTTATTTGATCAGTTATGTCCATAATTAGAAACATTAGACTAAAATCAATAGAGGGTAGGAGATACATAGACCCAGAAAAGGGCAAACCAAAACAGATAAGAATAGATCACAACAGCACAATTGCATCTTTTACTTCAACAGAAGGCAAAAACCAAGCAAATATAGAGTTTCAGTATACTGCTAGCTATGGTGCAGTTGGTGTGATAAAACTAGAGGGAAACTTGATTTATGAAAGCGACAACATAGAAAAAATCCTCAAAGACTGGAGTGAAAATAGAAAGCTGCCAGATGAAGATGCAAGTAGAATACACACTGCTATAATGCATGCATGTGTTCCAGAGGCAGTTACAATAGCAAAAGATTTGTTTCTACCACCTCCAATTCCGCTGCCGCAGGTGCAACTAGGAAAAATCAAACATAAAGCTGGATCAGATGAGGGACTAGAAATAGCTTAAACTTTTAAGCGGGGTGCTTAATTGAAAACAGTTGTTATCTCAATTGGCGGATCTGTAATCGCATCTAAAGATATAGATGTAACATTTCTAAAAAAATTATCTACTCTGCTGGAAGAGTTGAGTAAAGAGTTCAAAATTTTTTTAGTAGTAGGTGGAGGGGACATTGCAAGAAAATATATTGACATTGGTAGAAAGCTTGGTTTAGATGAAAAAAGCTTAGATGTTATAGGTATAGCCTCCACAAGAGTTAATGCACAGTTTCTTACAATGCTATTAGAAAACTCTAATAAGGATCATATACCAGAGAGTACGGAAGATGCTATAAAATTAAGTAAAAAGTATAGTATCATTGTAATGGGTGGTACAACACCAGGTCATAGCACTGACATGGTAGGTGCAGAGTTAGCAGAAAAAGCAAAGGCGGATTTGTTTATAATAGCTACTAATGTAGATGGAATCTATAGTAAAGATCCAATGTTACACAAAGATGCAAAGAGGTTTAGAGAAATCAAGATAGATGATCTGATTAAAATAGTAGGTGGGATAGATTGGAAAAAAGCTGGTAGTAATGTGATAGTAGATGGTCCTGCTTGTGAGATAATCAAGAGAAGTAGAATCAAAACATATGTCATAAATGGAAAAAATATAAACGCGTTAAGAGATTTAATAAAAAATGGTAGACTAGTAGAGGGTACGGAGGTAAAAATATAGAAAGAGGAGAGATTTTTTAGCTTATAAAGTCTATATTAAGTTTCGATGGTTTTGTTTTTCTAGGTAAAGACTCCAGTATCTCTCTTCCAGATGGGCCTAATAGATTGGGTGATTGTACTCCTGTCATTATAGCCATGACTCTACACTTTCCTTCAAACTCGGGTAGCACCCGGGCTCCTAATATCACATTAGCATAGCAATCAAGATCTTTTGTTAATTCCTTAGCAACTTCCTCTACATATTTAAGGCTCATATTGGGGCCACCAGTTATGTGGACTAATGCGCCAGTAGCACCTGTGTAATCCACGTTTAGCAGAGGATGATTAAGTGTTTCTTTTACTATAGCTTCAACTCCTTTATCCTCCTCTGACTCTCCCCAAAGCATCACAGAGAGGCCGCCTGATTCCATAATAGCTTTCATATCTGCAAAATCTAGGTTTATCAGAGAAGGCAAGGTTATGGTTTCTGATATGCCTTTAACAGTTTCTGCTATTAGTTGATCCATAACAGAAAATGCTTGGTTTATAGGTAGGTTAGGAACAAAATCTAACAAACGGTTGTTATCCAAGACAACAACGCTATCTGCTTTTTTTCTCAATGCATCTAAACCAGTATCTGCTTTTATTAATCTCGCTCTTTCAACATTAAACGGTGTAGAAACCATGCAGGTAACAATGGCGTTTTGTTTTTTCGCTATCTCAGCTACAACTGGTGCTGATCCTGTTCCTGTTCCTCCTCCCATACCTGCGGTTATAAATACAAGGTTTGCATCCTTAAGCAGTTCTTCTATCTCTGCCGCTGATTCCCTAGCGGCTCTTTCACCTATCTCTGGAAAACCACCTGCTCCTAAACCTTTTGTTATAGACTTCCCAATCAATATTTTTTTGTCTGCCTCAACAAGGTCAAGGGCTTGCTTGTCTGTGTTTATAACAATGGTTTCTGCGCCTTTTACACCTAGTCTATGTAGTCTTGTAACAGTGTTTCCGCCTGCTCCGCCACAACCAACAATCACTATTCTTGGTTCTCCAAAAAGATCGTCATCAAATTTTAACTTCTCCTCTTCTTTAATTTTATGGTCAATAGCATTTTCAACTAAAGTTTGCATCATTTCAGTTGCCAATTTTTATTATTCCCTCCTACATATGGTAGTTGTTGAAGGGCACCGGTGAGGTACCCTTCTATGGCTGGAGAGTGCATCCCATCCCCTATCCTAGAGATTTTCTAAGCCTTATTTCTTGAGGTATGGTTCAATGGCTTCAACTGCAGCTTCCAGCTTCTGAACTTTTTGTAACTTATCGGCTTTCTCGATCACTTGATCTGCATAGTTTCTTATAAACTCACTCACAGCTCTCCTGATCACCTCTGATCTAGTGGAAAACTCACCTGATCTTATGAATAGATCAATTGCATGCAAGTCGTTTTTTGGCAATCTCACCGTTATCCTGTCTTTGTCCATTTTTTCTCTCCTCAGGGGACATTTGTCAGACAATCTCCACCCATTTTGGCGCTTTTTGTGCACCATATAGGCGTCTTTTAAATGACAAAAGTCATCTTTTGTCTGACAAACGTAAAACGTATATATAGATTTTAATTTAAAAAAGTTTCGTTATTTCCAAATTTAAAAATTTTTAAATATAACACTTATTATTAAACCCGGAAATAGAATATACCCTACCTT
>JAGGYP010000035.1 GCA_021162485.1 Thermoplasmata archaeon | reverse complement strand
TCAAATCCCACCGCCGGCTTTATCTACCATATAACCCAACTAGTTCTGCTTCTTCGATGATATGTCCAGACATTGCCTTTTCAAGCTCTTCAACATTTGCTCCCTCATTCAAATCAATTGTTGTATCCAGTGCATATAATATGAAAAAGTAGTGATGAGTACTGCCTTTTGGCGGACAGGGTCCTCCATACCCGATTATGTTAAAACCATTTCTACCCTCTGGGTACGGGATATTCTCTCCCTCTAAAAACCCAGTAGCATCTGGAGGAATATTCCATATCAGCCAATGAATAAAAGTGCCATGTGGCGCATCTGGGTCTTTCATAACTAGTGCCAAACTTACAGTACCATTTGGAATACCACTAAAATTCAACGGTGGAGAAATATCTATCCCGTCACATGTATATTTTTTAGGTATATATCCATTGTTATTAAAAGCAGGGCTGTATATTTTCATTTTCCCTATTTTTTTCACCTCTTCTTTTACACACCCACTATAGCAAACGGCAAATAATAGTATAATAGAGATAATTGCTAATTTTCTCATTTTAATCACCTTATACATTATTGATCTCGATTAAAAATTTATCTTTTATATACTGTCTTCAGCAGGAAGGGAGTGATTAATGATGTTATTATCACCAATAGCACGGTAGCAGCAAGTATCTGTTGAGCTAATTCTTTCGAGAACACACCCATGGAAATTTCAGTGGTTACTACCACTAGTGCAACCTCTAAACGAGGCATCATACCAATACCCACGGCAAAAGCATCTCTCCCTTTCAATCCGCATACTCTTGCACCAAGTGAGCAGCCAATTATTTTCCCAAGCATAGCCATCGGTATGAACAAAAGAACGAGTAAGCCAAGATCTTCTAAGGCATAGAAATCAAAGGATGCCCCTATCCATATAAAAAACAATGGGATAAAAAACACTTCACCTATCTGTCTTGTAAAATTAATTAACCTCCTCCTATGCTTTGATCTACTGAGTAGTAATCCAGCAAAGAAGGAACCAGTAATCGCGGCAAGTCCTAACATTTTTGCTAAAGCAGAAAATATAAGAAGGAAAGATAGAGATGAGGTTAGAACAAAATTTGGAATATTTATTTTTATATTTTTTATCCTACTTGCCAAAAACAGAGTAGCTAAGAAGATCAGAAAAAAGAGAAACACTTTTAGCAACAAAAGCTCAGAGCTTCCATGCCCCAATGTGACTGATAATATTACTATGCCAAAAACATCATCTAAGACAGCAACTGTTAGAATCATCTCACCTACTTTTGAATGAAGAGCATTCATCTCCATAAGAGTTCTAACTGTTATACCTACACTAGTGGCAACCAGGATGTTTCCTATAGCAATGCTTACAATAGTGCTATATCCTAAAATGTGACCTACTATAAAACCAAATAAAAATGCAAAGGATGCATCAAAGCAGGTTGTTATTAATCCCTTTTTACTAGCACTTTTTATTTCATCTATACCTATCTCTATACCAGATAGAAACAAGAGTAAAATAATGCCAAGCTTACCCAATGCTTCTGTTTCAGGTGAAAGATATTCCAAGCCAAAAATTTTTCCTATTACAAATGGACCAACGAGTATACCTGCTAATATCTCACCTATTACTGCAGGTTGTTTTATTTTTTCCAATGCATAACCTATAAGTCTGGCTAGTATTAATGCTAAACCTACAAGCAACAACAATGTTTCCATTGACATTATATCTTACCCAGTAATTTTTGTAGAATATAATGAACAGTAATTTCTCCAATTATCTCATCGTTTTCAACAATAGGTAATCTTCTTAAACCAGAGTTTACCATTTTTGTCAGAGTATCCCCAACTTTGTCCTCTAAAGAGCATCTAGCAACTCTTTTGCACATGATATCTTTTGCTTTTCTCGCAGTTTTGTAAAGTAGAGAGATAGAATATCTTTTCCCAAAGGTATATCTTGGCACTCGTGGGGGAGCTAGTAAATGCAAGATATCACTTTCTGTTATAACCCCACACAATTTTTTACTCCCTTTCTTCTCAACCACCCAGACATGATCACGACCCGTGAGAATAGCCAACACCTTTTTTATACTAGCATCTTTCTCAACAATGGGAAGACTCCATTTTTGTTTTTCATCTAAAATGTCTTTTATCTTTTGTTGTTGAAGTTTTTTAAGATTCATGGATGGAAAGAGTAAATAGTATTGAAATTAAACTTTTTCGCATAAGAAACATTAAGTGGAAATATTTATAAGCAACTTGATTTATATTTTTATAATATGGAAAAAATTTTAACTGGGAGGATGATAACTACTTCTCTTATTATCATGTTTATATTAACTAGTTCTTTGTCATCATTCGTTGGAAGCAAGATTTTAGTATGTCAAAATAAAAGAGCTGTAAGATCTAATGTAGAAAAAGACATTGTAGTTAAATATAGAAATAATATTCCTATCATTCATATAAAAGCAAATTCACCTTACGAATATGGTTTAAAGAGAGGCCAATTTTTGATGAGATATTATAGAAAACCAATTTTAAAACTATACACTTTATATAGAAATTTTTTGAACATATTCCACACGGAGGCGGAGAAACATGTAGAGATACTAGAGGATTTGTATCCTTCCTTTTTGGAAAGACTCAAAGGTTTATCCAACTCTACTGGTATTCCACTTATAGATTTGATATCTTTTGATCTTATGTTTCCTAGTTTTTTGATGGGGAAAGAGGCATGTACAGCAACAGCTGTATCTGCTCGGGTGACAAAAAACAACCAATCATTTATATCTTGGAATGTTGACCTGCTCTATATTTACAAAATTGTTGTCTCCCGGTATTTTAGATCACCACCAGTTATCATATGCAATATAAGTGGAACATACAAATATGCAGAATTTGGCTTCCTTCCTTTCCTTTTTGGTTTTGCATTAATCAATGAAAAAGGTTTAGCTTATGCAGGAACTCAGGTCACAGTTAATGACAGTGGCGAGGGTCTTACCTCTCTAGAGTTAAATCATTTGGCAATGGAGACTTGTGCCAATGTTGATGAGGTAGAATATTTGTATAGAAACATGGAGCGTCAATCAGGCGTTAAAAAACTAAACAATGTTTTTGGCATGACTTGTAATATGAATACTTTATGGGTTGATTCAAATAATGATGTTCTTCTTATAGAATATACGCATAACTATTTTGCATCAAAGAGAGCTGATATGATAGCAGAGACTAATCATCATCAAGTGTTGGATCCAAATCTTAGTGGCGCACCAAAAAATGATAGTTATTTAGGAAGTACTTATCTCCGTCTGGAGAGAGCTTATGAGCTTTTGAACCGGTATAATGGGTCAATAGATATTGATTTTTACAAAAATGTTTTCACAACAGATCATAAAGGTGGGTTTATTGAGGATAAACCAGATCTTGGGGACATATGTAGACATACATTAAACACTCCAAATTTTCCCTGGGATTTCTTCAAGTATATGTATGGAACTGCTTGTGTTGTGATCATCCACCCAGCAAATTTCTCTGCATATTACTGCCCAGGACACCCTTGCTGGATGCCTTTTGCATTGTTAGATTTTAGAGAAGAGTTCAGGTAAAATTTGAGAAATATTTTTATATGATAATATTTTAGATTAGAGGTTGTGTTTGAGGCTATAGAAGAAGCTACTTGTAAATTATGTGAAACTCAAAATGTCTCTGCTGCTTGGAGTCTGTTTATTCCGTATAAAGAGAAAAACCTGATAAAGCTGTAGAGATAGCATAAAAGGTCATGAGAGAATAAGAAAGGAATACAGTGTACCGTGTGTGCGAATAATTGTAAAATAGACGAAGGAAACACAGAATACTATAGCATAATAAAAAACATCGGAGAAAAAATAGTTGCAGAGACTCTTATTTAGCAGGTGAGCTATCTATTTTCTTACTGGAGATAAACATACTTCCAACTTTTTGTTTCTTACCAGCTATAATAGCACTTTTAATATCATCCATAGTTTTAATAATAGTAAGTTACCTCACACCTCCACAGTCAAAAAGTTTCCTTGATAAATACTTTATTTCCTAAATTTTTTAAATGTTAAAATATTTCAATTTCATGTTTTCCACCTTGGGGTAAAAGGGAAAAATTATGAAACTTCTAGTTGTAGGAAACATAGCATACGATACCATATGCAAAGTAAGATTTCTACCAGGTAAAAACGAAGCAACATCAATAGAGGAGCTTAACCAGACATTTGGTGGCTGTGCAGGAAACGTTGCTATGGTTACGAGCAAATTGGGTATAGAAACAAGTATTTTCTCAAGTGTTGGGAAGGATTTTAAAAAATCTGAATATTTACAAAATCTGATAAAACATAAGATAGATGTTTCAAATCTGAAGTATTCGCCCCATCTTTTTACAGCAAACTCCTTTTTATTCACAGACACCAAGGGAAACCAGCAAATATTTTATTATCCAGGAGCATCATCAGAGCTTGCTAACCATAGTTTGGATCTGTCAGGATTTCATTATATACACTTTTCAGCAGGGGAAATAAGTGCTTATCCAAACATAATGAGGAATGTCAAACATTCTGTTATATCATTTGATCCTGGTCAGGAAATGTTTCATCGACCTGTAGAAACACAGATAGTGCCTTGTTTACAATATGTCTCTTATCTTTTTCTAAATAATCACGAAGCAGATTTGCTTTTAAAAATCACAAAAGAAAAAAACTTGGAAAACCTGAGAGTGAATAACAACATAAAAGCTGTAATAGTTAGTTATGGTGAAAAGGGGTCAAAAATATATTTTGATGGCAAATGGGTAAACATACCAGCAGTAAAACCAAAAAAGATGGTAGATCCAACAGGTGCTGGGGATGCACATCGTGCAGGATTTCTAGCTTCTTTGATAAAAGGATATGACCTGGTTGAATGTGGGAGAATAGGTTCTGTAGTAGCATCCTTTATAATAGAAAAATATGGTACCCAGACCAATATTCCCTCTTGGGATATGATAAAAGAGAGATACAAAGGATTTTTCAAAGAAACCCTTAAGTAAGTTATTTATATAAATATTAATATTTATTATTATATTTGTTAGTTATAAATACTAAAATTTAGATATCAACTTTGTTAATTTAGAGGAAAGAAGATGAAAACATTGGTTCTATGTGTTGATAGAGATAATGATCTTGGTAGAAAAACCGGAATAGAAGGGCCTATAATTGGTAAAAAAAGAAACATAGACGCAGCTACAAAACTAGCTATAGCTGATCCAGAGGAGTCAGATGTTAATGCAATTTTCTTCGCTATATCTGTATATGAAAAATTAAAAAAAGAAGGGAAAAAGGTAGAAATTGCTACAATATGTGGCGATATAGAGGTAGGAATTAAATCAGATCAGATACTTGCAGACCAGATTGAGGAGGTTATCAAAAAAACAAAAGCAGAAAGCGTAATACTAGTGACAGATGGCGCAGAGGATGAATATATACTACCCATTATCGAGTCGAGAATAAAGATAAACTCTGTTAAAAGAGTGACTGTTAGACAAAGTAAGCTAATAGAAAATGAATATTACAAGTTTGTAAAATTTCTGGAAGATGAAAAAATACAGAAGAAATTTCTTTTGCCTATAGCACTGGTTATGATAGTATGGGCTGTGTTTACACTTATAGGAAATTTCGCTGGCTATGCAGTAAATAGTTTTACAGTAGCTTTGTTAACCCTTGGTGCCTACATATTAATTAGAGCAATGAGATGGGAAAAAAACGTCAGTATGATATGGAATGAGATAAAAGCTGGTTTGATGGGCGGAAAACTAACATTTTTTATCTACCTTATAGCGATTGCACTGTCAATAGCAGTTATCGTATATGCTTATAACCAAACAATAAATACTAAAATTGTATCAATATGGCATTTTATAACTATGTTTTTAGCTAATTTTATATGGGGAGCTGTAGCTATAACGCTACTGGTAATATTTGGCAGACTTATTGACATCTATATTAGAGAAAAGAAAATCCAATGGTCATACTGGATATTGCCATTTTCTACTATTTCTTTTGGTTTCATAGGAACTGCAATATTTGATGCTCTATCAAAGATACTCTCTGGTTATTCTGTAGATGTGTTTTTAAATCCAAAATTTGTTGGAGACATAATTATAGGAATTTTCATAGTTTTCATAGGATCCGTGACATATAGCTATATTAAAGACATATTTATGTTAGAAATAGAAGAAGAGATAGAGAAGCTAACATAGCACCATTATTACTATATTTGTACGAGAGAGGGAGAGAAGTTGTACTCTAAAGAATGGGATCTAATTTATCAAAAAATAAGAAAAGATTTTGGCTTTTCTCTAGAGGACGATGAGCTCGCTGCTAATGTTTTAGATAAACTAATGGAAAATAAAAAAAGGTATTCCATTGATGCGTTAGAACGAAAAATTCATGATAAAGACATAGTTATATTTGGGGCAGGTCCTAATCTAGAGAGTGTATTAAAGGAAAGAAAATTCCCCGAAGCTACCATAGTTGCTGTAGATGGTACGACAACTGCTTTGCTAGAATATGATATTCTGCCGGATATTATTGTTACAGATTTAGATGGCAAACCAGAGGATCAGATAAAAGCAAATCATGCAGGTAGTATTGCTGTGGTTCACGCTCATGGTGACAATATAGACAAGATTGGTAAATATATTCCCAAGTTTAAGGGATTTTTAATAGGAACTATACAAGTAGACCCTTCTAATTATAAAAATCTGTACAATTTTGGAGGCTTTACAGATGGAGATAGAGCTGCTTATATGGCTGCTTATTTCAGACCAAGAAAAATACATCTTGCCGCTTTTGATTTCGAAACAGTTGGCAAATACTCCTTTACAAAAAATACTATGAGAAAACTTAAAAAATTAAGATGGTGCCAATATTTGCTTAAAAGATTAGAAAAGGAAACAAACATAATTTACATTTAAGATTTTTTCAATTAATTTTAATAAACCGTTTTGTATTTCATAGAGGCTAAAGCTGGATATCAAAAAATGAGTATGTTAGAGTATTTAGCAATGTTTATTGCGATAATCTCAGCTTATTCCATAGCAGTTTTAATTTTACATAATAAAGGTGTGCTGAAAAAAAAGAATATCTCTTTTTTTGGACCTGCTCTAATGTGGAGAACAAAAAAAGGTAAGAGATTTATAGAAAATTTAGCTAAAAAACCGAAAATTTGGAAGATTTATTCTGATGTAGGCATTGTTATTTGTTTTATATCTATGATTTTGATGATTTATTTGTTTGTGAGGATGATTCCTTCTCTTTTTGAAATACCAGCTGAGCAGGCGCCAACTCCTCAGATGATGTTGCTCTTGCCTGGTATAAACCCATTATTACCCATCAACAGTATCTTATATCTTGTAATTGGTCTGATAGTAGCAGTTGTTGCACATGAGTTTTCTCATGGTATACTGTTTAGAGTTTCGAATATCAAAATAAAATCCCTTGGACTGCTTTACATGATAATTCCACTTGGTGCATTTGTTGAGCCAGATGAAAAACAGTTTAATAAAGCGCAACGGTTCAAAAAAATAAGAGTACTAGCAGCAGGTCCTATGGCAAATTTTGTTATTGTTGGAATTTGTATAGTTATAATTAGTTCCATATTTGTGCCTTTTATAGCCCCAAAATCAGAAGGTTCTATACTGCTATATGATGGATATGGTCTAAGCAGATGGAGTTTAATAACAGAGATAGATGGGGAAAAACTAGATGAAATTCAGCTTGATAATATCTCATTGTGCAGTTTTCATAATATCAGCTATTTTGATGGTCACTCGTTTCATAGTAAGAAATTTTTTTATGGTCTCATGATTGTGAGTGTTGTTAAAAAATCACCTGCTGATGGAAATTTGCATTTAGGTGACATAATCTGCAGCATAAACAATATTAGCATAACTAGTAAAGAAAAATTCTTTGAGATAATGAACAAAACAAAGGATGGTGATATAGTTAATATCAAATTTTATTCCAATGGATCTTTTCACAATGTTTCCCTGACACTTGTAAACAAATATGATTTTATTAAAAATGAAAAAAACAAGGGTAAAGGTTTTCTTGGTATAGGACTATTAGATCTTAAAAATATAACAGTTGATGTAAATTATTTCTTAAAATATCTCAACCCTTTCAAGACAGATTTTTTGACCTTTGCTGTTTTACCTCTTCTGGGTTTGTCTCCTTTTCCTTCTCATCTTGCGAATCTTTATACTCCTCCGCCAATTTTTTGGATACTATATACGATTGTTTATTGGATATTTTTTATTAATTTTGCAGTTGCAACTTTTAATGTTCTCCCTATAGTGCCTCTTGATGGAGGATACATGGTTAATAATATAGTAGAGGGTTTGATTTTCAAGCTAAGAGAAAAAATGAAATTAAAAATTGATGATAAGAAGATAGATTTTATTGTTAAAAATATAACAATGCTGATATCATTGTTAACATTGTTTTTGATTTTAATGCCGTTTATTATACCTAGACTAAGTTGATCAGGAAGCACTTGCTAGCTTATTGATGCTTATTTTGAAAGGAGAGGGTATTTTCATACCTGCTCTTCGCAGAGCATCTTTGGCAACATTTATATGTTCATCTTTTACCCATACACTCATTATTGCTTGCCCCTCCCTTACTCTTGCAGCTGTACCAACGGCTTTACCAAAAGAAGCACGCATACCCTGTGAAACTCTATCTGCACCTGCACCAGTAGCTTGTTTGTTTTCACGAAGAACATGATGTGGAAAAACCCTGATCTTCAGCCTGTAACCTGTTTTTCCAACGTTTTTCTCCAGGTATCTGTTTGCTGCAATACGAGCCGCTTCAAGCGCGGTGTGTCTAATTTGGCATCTCTCCTCACATATGAGAGAGACCTCTACAGGGAAACTACCTTTTTTATCTCCCAGGTCAAACTGTGTAATCCTGGGCATGGGAACACCGCCCATGTACTCTTTTCTTGTGTATGCATGTTGCTTGATTTCTCTGTACATTCTACCAGGTTTCTTAACCATAAATTTCACCACTTATTTGTACTTGGTAGGAAACCAAAATATGATAATGGTTTATAAAATCTTTTCTCCACTAACTCTCTTGCAAACAATTTAAATATAGCATTAATATTTCAGAAAACTATATCCGTAGGAAGGTTGTAAAGTGAAAAACGTGAAAAAAAAGCTTGTAATGCCAGGCAAAGAAATAGCATCTACAGAGGAAATGATAGCTGGTGAGGGCACCTTTGAAGACAAAGGTAAAATCAGGGCATCAAGGATAGGCGAGGTCCAGATAGATGAGGATAGCAAAGTCGTATCTGTTCGACCAGCAACTAGCACCCCTGTAAGAGTAAAAAAAGGAGACGTTGTTATAGGGGAGGTAAGAGAGGTAAGGAATTCTATAGTAGTCGTAGATATTGTACAAGTTGAGGGAAATAAAAGAAGTTTATATGGTGATAAAACAGCTGTAATAAGAGTGGCAGAAATATCCAAGCGATATGTAAAAGATCCTTTAACTGAATATAGAATAGGAGATATAGTTCGAGCCAAGGTAACACAAGATTATCCAAATCTGCAACTATCTACAAAAGGCTCAGAATTTGGAGTAATAAAATCATTATGTGTAAAATGTAGACAGCCTTTAAAATTAAAAGGAAATACACTGGAATGTGAAAGATGTGGAAATAGAGAAACTAGGAAAATTTCAAAATATTATGGTAAAGGAAACATATAAAAAAGGGGGGTTTTAGTATATGGAGATCAAGCCTATAAAAAAGACTAAAAAAGAACTGGAGTTGGAAATTATAGGAGAGGATGAAACTCTTTTAAACCCTATAAAACAACGTTTGCTGGAAGAGAATGAGGTAGAATATGCAGAGTATTTTATTGATCATCCACTAATTGGCAAACCAAAACTTTATTTAAAAACCAAAAAAGAAAATCCTGTAGAAGTATTAAAGAAGACAGTGAAAAGTTTAGAAAAAGATGTTAACACCATGCTAAAGGAGTTGAACGAGAAACTTAAAAAGAAATAGATCACTATGACATCTTCAAAAATTCCTCCATTGGAAGAAAGAATAGTAGGAATGGAATGTTTTTACACTGCAGATGTCCTAGGAGTAGATGGAAAACTAAGAGCACTGCCTGAGGATTTTATTGTTATAGAAAAACCCATACTTCCTGACAAGGATGACAAAGGGTTATATTCAATTGTTGAAATCACATCTAAAAACCGGGAGACAAATTTATTAATAAAAGATTTATCTAAAAAACTCCATATTTCTAGAAAGAAAATAAACTTTGCAGGAACAAAAGACAAAAGAGCGCTTAAAACACAATATATGTCTATAAAAGCTCCACCTGAGGATATTATTAAGTTAGACATAAATGATGTAAAAATAAAATTTTTATACAAATCAAATAAACCAATAAAAATAGGATATCTAATAGGTAACAAGTTTGATATAAAAGTTAGAAACATTAACCTTGAAAAAAATGAGTTGATGAAGAGGTTGGAGGAGATACATTCTATTATAAAAGATATAAGAGGTTTTCCCAATTTTTTTGGCATACAGAGATTTGGGATAATTAGACCTGTTACTCATTTAGTAGGAAAATCTATCGTAGAGGGGAATTTCAAAGAGGCTGTTAAGCATTATATCGCTTATCCCACGGAACATGAAAAAGAACCAGAGAGAAAAGCTAGAGCCTTTTTTCATGAAACAGAAGATTTTAAGGAGGCAATAAAACTTTATCCAGATCATCTTCATTTTGAAAAAGCAATATTGAATAAACTGATAGAAAGCAATGGGGATTACATAGACGCATTGAAGACCCTTCCGTTTAATCTCTTAACAATGTTTGTCTATGCTTATCAATCCTATATTTTCAACAGGATTTTAAGTGAAAGGATAAGAAAAGGCTTACCAATAGACAAAGCTGTTGAGGGTGACATTATTATGCCTTTTAGCAAAAATATGTTTAGAGAAAACGAACTAATTCCAGTAAATAGGAGAAACATAGAAAAGGTTAATAGAGAGATAGCTAAGGGAAAGGCATATATTACTGGTTTATTGGTAGGCTATGATTCTGTTTTTGCAGAGGGAGAGATGGGTGAAATAGAGCATAGAATAATAGAGGAAGAAAAAATAGATACCAGAAATTTTATCATACCAGAAATACCATCTCTATCCTCATCTGGCTCAAGACGTTCTCTATTGGCTCCATTGGATAATCTGGAATGGAAAATAAACAAGGATGAAATAAATGAAGGAAAACTACGAGTTGATTTCAAATTTGAGCTGATAAAAGGAAGCTATGCAACATCTCTACTAAGAGAGTTTATGAAGTCAAATGATATTACAAATTACTAAAAAATAGTAGAAATAGTTTTAACAGATATTTGCTATTATGTGGTAATCCAGAAGTTGGTGAAAACAGATGATTAAACCTCTGCCTGCGGAATACAAACCAAGTGAGATAGAGAAAAAAATCATAGAGTTTTGGATAGAAAACAAAATATTTGAAAAATCAGTTGAGCAAAGAAAAGGCTGTAAACCCTTTATATTTTTAGAAGGGCCTCCAACTGCAAATGGACTGCCTCATCCAGGTCATGTTCTAACAAGAGTAATGAAAGATGTTGTTTTGAGATATAAAACAATGGATGGATACTATGTACCTAGGAGAGCAGGATGGGACACACATGGTTTACCTGTTGAGATTGAGGTAGAAAAAAAACTGGGTTTAGAAAGCAAACAGGATATCGAAAAATATGGTGTGGATAAATTTAATGAGGAATGCCGCAGGAGCACATTCAAATATGAACAAGCATGGATAGACATGACAGAAAGAATAGGCTTTTGGATAGACATGAAAAACCCGTATATTACATTGAAAAATGAATATATAGAATCTGTATGGTGGTCACTCAAACAAGCATGGGAGAAAAAACTTCTTTACAAGGGATATAAAGTTGTTCCTTACTGCCCAAGATGTGGAACAGTTTTATCAGCTCATGAGGTTGCACAAGGTTATAAAAAAGTAAAAGAACCATCGATTTTTGTTAAGTTTAAGATTAAAAATGAAAACGCTTATTTCCTGGCATGGACAACAACTCCATGGACTCTTATCTCAAATGTAGCATTAGCAGTTCACCCAGATGAGTATTATGTTAAGATAAAATATGAGGGGGAGACCCTCATACTAGCGGAGGAGAGGGCATATCATCTACTAAAAGATAGTGACTATGAACTGCTC
>JAGGYP010000089.1 GCA_021162485.1 Thermoplasmata archaeon | reverse complement strand
TGTTTATATTTCCATTAGCAATCCATGCCTTCCTTATTTTTGCTTTAATCATTTCTTTAAATAGTTTTCTTGAATAATCCATGTCAATATTTAAACTTGGATCATGGAACAGAAACACCCTATTAGGCATCTGTTTTAGCTCTTCTATCACATTTTCTATGGGTCTGTGCTTTACACCATGATTGTAAAAGCTGGTTATAGCACAAAACTCACACCTGTTTGGGCAGCCTCTAGTGGTTTGTATCGCTCCAACAATTGGCATTGGTTTAATTAAATCCCTTCTTATAGGAGGTATTATTGCTGGATCAAATGTGCCTGCATGATAAAAAGGTTTGATTTTTTTCTTTTTTTCAAAGTCTTTTAGCAATTGTGGCCAACTCAGCTCTGCTTCTCCTATTACCACTGCATCTGCATGTTGCTTAGCTTCATCTGGCATAGCTGAGGGATGATAACCACCTAGCACAACAGTTTTTCCATTTTCTCTAAACTTGTCTGCAATCTCATAAACATGTGGTGCAGTCATTGTAAATGAAGTGATGCCTATGATATCGGCATCGGTGTCAAAATCAATGTCCTGGTAGTTTTCATTGATGATTTCTACAGTATATTTTTTTGGTGTTAAAGCAGCAATCATAGGTAATGTTATTGCAGGGTAACCAAATATTATTCTTGCCCAGGATTTTTTATCATGGACGGTTGTTACCCCATGTTCTATTGCAGGAAATATGAGTTGAATTTTCATCAGGTTCGCCTCTTTGAAGGTTGTATCATATTAAAACCTTATTTTTTATTTAATTTTTTTGTTTTTTTATAAATTTTATTAGCTAAAATATGTAAAAATGGTGTTATAATAATAAGCGCAATGATATGTTCTAATTTTATACTTTCTAGGAACCAGTTTTTATCTGTTAAAAAATACAATAAAGTAGAAACTATGAAACTGAGGAGTAAAGCTCCGAAGACAAAATCAAGTTGGTCAAAAACGTACCAGTCTTCGCCTCTCTCCTTGCCAATTCTTCTTTTAAAAAAACTTTCAACCATGTCTCCGCACAATCCACCGAAGCAGATAGAAAAAATTATTAGAAACATGGTTGGAAAACCATCGAAATCGTTTAGTTGGAAAACATTTAGTTCATTTAAATCAAGGTATTTTGCAAAAAATGTTAGAGCAAAACCAATGGTCATCCCCATAAAAGTACCTGCAAATAATCCATTCCAGGTTTTTCCATCGCCAAGTATTCTCTTACCGTCTCTCCATGTTCTGCCACCATCTATGGGTTTGCCTCCTCCGACTATGACAGCGCTTGCATTGGCTACATATGCAGGGAGTATAATCCAGAGAGCTTGAACCACTATGGTAAGGATGTCCATTTACGAAAAAAGAATGGTAAAATCTCTTTTAAGGTTATCCAAAAGATTTATTTTAATCTCTCTACCCTGAGTCCCCTAAATATTAATCTATCTGAGCGTTTAACTATGCCTTTTAAAGCTAAGGTAGTAATATCGAAATGCTCTGCTACATCATTACCAAATTTTCCGTTTTCTCCAACGTATTCATAGATTTCATTTTCTAATTTTCTAAATCTCTCACAATCAAGAGATGCAACTGTAAAAATTTCGCTTATCTCGTTTACAGAGCAAGAAATATTTATGTTAAAAGCAGAATAAAAGGAGCGGTACATTTTATCTGGTCTCTCTCCACTTTTTGGATCAGGCGTTGTCCATTTTGTTTCAACCAGTTTTATTTTTTCAAAAAACTCTAACGCCTCAACTCCCTTTTCACCGTATTTTTCTTTTATCTCAGATGATGTTTTCCAATCATTGGATATTTCGTTGAACACGTTTTTTCTAACATCGTCTTCAAAAGCTCTGAGCAAGGGTATAAGGTCAATAGAATCGTTTACAACCTTAACCCTCATCATGTTATAATCACACAACCTTTTGCAAAATTATAAACTAAGTTTTTCATTAATTGGTATGTGTTATAATTTTATTAATTTATCCCCAAAAAAGCTAAATTTTATTTAATGCTTTGCTATTTATCCTTCTTAATATGCAGGGGTACCCGAGCCTGGTCTAAGGGGCAGGGCTTAGGACCCTGTGGCGTAGGCCTTCGTGCGTTCAAATCGCACCCCCTGCATATAATTTAAGGTTTTATGGTTAATATGAAAGTGATAGCATTCACTGGACTCCCATTTTCAGGGAAAACAGAGGCTGTAAATGTTGCAAGAGAGATGGGTATAAACGTTATAAGAATGGGTGATTTTGTCTGGGAAGAGGTGAAAAAAAGAGGTTTAGAACTGAATGATGAAAATGTAGGGAAAATTGCAAACGAGTTAAGAATGAAAAAAGGAAAGGATATCTGGGCAAGAAAAACTATAGAAAAAATAAGAAAAATGAAAAATATTGATTATCTTGTAATTGATGGAATAAGAAACAGTGAAGAAGTTGATTGTTTCAAAAAGGAGTTAGGAAAAGATTTTATTCTTATAGCAATACATGCTCCAAAGGATGAGAGAATAAAAAGGGCGATATCTAGGAAGAGAGATGATGATGTTAAAAATGTTGAAGAGTTTGAGAGGAGAGAGAGGAGAGAGCTGAGCTGGGGGCTTGACGCAGTGATTGCTTCTTCAGATATAATAATTACAAATGATGGCTCTCTAGATAAATTTAAATTAAAGATTAAGAAAAAACTGGATGAGTTAATCAAGGAAAATCGATAATTTAATCAACTATTCTGATATTTTGAATCAAAAGGGGTTTTTATTATGCTGTTTAAAGCAAGAGTTGAAATCAAGCTCAAGAAGGGCATAGCAGATCCCGAGGGTGCAAATACTTTAAAAGCCTTGCATTTACTTGGATTTGATTCTGTTAAAGAGGTTAAAAGTGTAAAAGTATTTGATATGATACTAGAAGAAAAAGATGAAAGATCTGCTAGGCAACAGGTAGAAAAAATGTGTCAAAGACTTCTCACTAATCCTGTAATACATCTGTATAATGTTGAACTAAATAAACTGGAATAGTTGGGAGAAAAAATGGATGTAAGGTATTTGTTTAAAAAGAGAGATTTGCCTTTTGAGTTATACGAAGTTGATCTTTTCAGTGCTAACGACAAGGAACTTCTAGAGATCAGCGATCAGATGGGTCTAGCGTTATCAGTAGATGAAATGAAAATGATAAGAGATTATTTCAAAAGAAAGGGTAGACTTCCCACGGATATAGAGCTTCAAGCACTTGGTCAGGCGTGGAGTGAACATTGTTGTTATAAATCATCTAAGTTTCCTTTGAAACAATATATTTATGATGTCGTAAAGGAGAGGATAGTTGCTAGGGAGGATGCTGGGGTTATAGAGTTTGATGATGATCATTATTATGTTGCGGCGTTAGAATCGCATAATCATCCCTCTGCAATCGAGCCATATGGTGGTGCTGCTACTGGTATTGGTGGTATTGTGAGAGATGTTGTCTGCATGGGGGCACAGCCACTTGTGTTTATAGATCCCTTGTTTTTTGGACCTCTAGATTACCCTTATAGTAAGCTGCCTAAGGGGGTTAAACATCCAAGATATTTGCTTAGAGGTGTTGTGAGTGGGATTAGGGATTATGGCAATAGGATTGGAATACCTACAGCATGTGGCCAAGTATATTTTCATGAAAAATATGTTGGTAATTGTTTAGTTAATGTTGGATGTGTTGGTATAGTTAAAAAGGATAAACTAGTCCATAGCAGGGCAAAAGCACCTGGAAATATATATGTGTATGTTGGTGGCAAAACTGGGAGAGATGGGATACATGGTGTAACCTTTGCATCTGCTGAGTTAACTGAAGAAAGCGAGGAAAGTAGTATATCTGCAGTGCAACTTGGTGATCCCATCACAAAAGAACCTCTCATTCATGCAACATTGGAATGCAACGAAAAAGGTCTGCTTGAAGGGCTAAAGGATTTTGGTGGTGGTGGATTATCATGTGTATGTGGTGAATTGGCATATGAAGCAGGATTTGGAGCTGAGATTCACCTTGATAATGTTCCACTGAAAGAGGAAGGGATGGCACCATGGGAGATATGGGTATCTGAGAGTCAGGAGAGAATGATGTTTCTTGTAAAGGAGGAAAACCTTGAAGAAGTTTTACATATCTGTAAAAAATGGGATGTATTTGCAACACCAGTAGGTAAAGTAATTGAAGAACCCGTGATAAGAGCATTCTACAAGGGTGAGAAAATCCTAGAGATGGATATATCCTTCCAAGTTGGTGGTCCAGTATATGATTCTTGCAAAAGACCATACATACTGCCAAAAAAGAAGACCATGGATAAAAATTTCAAGATGCCTGACTTGGATAAGATTCTGTTAAAACTACTTTCCTCTCCAAATATCGCTTGTAAAGACTGGGTTATAAGACAATATGATCACGAGGTTAGAGGAAATACCATAATAAAACCCTTACAAGGAAAACTGGGAAAAGAAACTCATGGAGATGTTACTGTGATAAAACCACTGGAAGATTCCTACAGAGGACTTGCTATAACCGCTGATGTAAACCCAGGTTTTATGGAAATTGATCCCTATCTAGGAGCATGCTCTGCTGTCGATGAGGTATGCAGAAACCTAGTTGCAGTTGGTGCTAAACCAGATTCGTTGACAGATTGCCTTAACTTTGGAAACCCGGAAAAACCAGAAAGAATGGGTGAGTTTTATGAAGCTTGCAGGGGGTTAAGAGATGTTGCTAAAGAGTTAAATCTTCCGTTTATATCAGGGAATGTTAGTTTCTATAATGAGGCACAGGGAATCTCAATACCACCCACGCCAACACTAGTTGGTATAGGCATAGTTGAGGATATAAGAAAATGTGTAACATCAGATGCAAAGGAAGAAGGAAATATTCTTTACATAATCGGAAATGAAACAGAAAAAGAGATGGGTGGATCTGAATATTATAAGTTGATTGGTAAATTTTCTACCATAGTTCCTAGGGTTAAGATAGATTTATTAAAAAGAAGCATAGATTGTATTCTAGAGTTAACAGAAAAAGAACTGTTGAGATCTTGTCACGATGTGAGTGAAGGTGGAATCGCCGTTTGCATCTCCGAAATGCTTATTGGTGGTGACCTTGGGGCAGAGATAGATCTATCCAGGGTTTCTCCTGGTTTAAGATCTGATTTCAAATTGTTTTCTGAGAGCAATACTAGATGGGCAGTAGAAATCGAGAAAAAAGATGTTAAGAGATTTGAGAACATTGTTAAAAAACATAATTTACCATTCTATAGGATCGGTAGTTTAAAGGGGGATAGTCTTAAAATAACTGATACTGGGAAAACTATTGTCAATCTTAGTGTTTCAGAGATTGCAGAGAACTGGTATAGCTGTATATGGGATATAATGGGTTAGTTTTTAACAAAAATTTTTGTTTTTTAAGCTTGCATGCTCATTATTAAATATATTTTTCTCTAATA
>JAGGYP010000012.1 GCA_021162485.1 Thermoplasmata archaeon | reverse complement strand
TCTTTCACACCTATTTCTGTATAGAGTCCAATGGCTGGGTGTTCATGGGCTAGAATAATGTTTTTTTGCTTTATTTCTATGATATTTTTGTCTTTATGTCCATGTAGGAAGAGGAAATCATTTATTGCTAGCTCGTTGTGGAGTTCTATGTTGTCATATTTTCTGGTGATATTGATGATAAAGTTATCATGGTTTCCTTTTAAAACTATTATTTTTTCAAAACCTAGGTTGTTTAGGAAGTCGAAGAAATTTTTTACTTCTTTGTATTCGTGATAGCTTGTTTCTGAGAATTCATGTTTAATATCACCATTTATTATTATGTTTTTAGCATCAATTTTGCTTATGATTTTTCTCATCTTCTCTATGGTTTTGCTGTATTGTATTTTGGGTAGAAATACGCCGTTTTCAGCAGCTATTGTCTCATAGCCTAAGTGTAAATCTGCTATCACTATAGCATCTAATGGTTTTATATAAGCTGCTGGGTAGGAGTCTATTATTTCTACTGCATCTGTTATTTTCATCTTCCTATTTCCTTTATTATCTTTTCATGAAGCTCAATTAATCTCTGTCTTCTATCTTTCATAAGTATTATGTCTGCATCTCCGAGTAGTATTAGGTTGTGGGCAAATGGGGATGGATATTTTGTCTTTGCAAACTCGTATTTTATTTCTTTGTTTTTGATTTTCTTTAAAATTTCTTTTGCTCCTTCTATATCCATGAGGTCTTCTAGGATTTCTCTATATGTTTCTCTTATTATGGGGAAATCTTTGTCTATTTCTTCGCATACTCTAAGCAGGGTTTGTGCGTTGACTTGTTGTTTTCTTACGCTTATTTTGTGACCCTTGTAGTTTCTTAACACTAGGAAGCTTCTGGAGGCGGTGTGTCTGAATCTTCTTTTAACTAGTTCTGTTCTTCTTAGGTTTTCTTTTAACAATTCTTTGATATCTGTCGAGCAAACTTTTTCTATTATTTCATCTATAGAAATCTTTGCATCTTCTGGTATTGTTAGTGTGAAACCATTATCGTTTATTGTCACAAGGATATCAGATTTTAGTTTTTTTCCAATGATTATAGCGAATACTCTGGATAAAACATCGTTTATTCTTCTACCTAGGAGAAGGTGAAAAACCCATATTCTTCTTTTTCTTAGATCTCTTGTTTCTTCTATCAAAAATTTTTTGTCTGTTATCACTTTTTTAAGGTATTTAGATTGTAGTTCAATATATTCTTTTATGGAGTTTCTGGATTTCTCATCTGCTGGTAGCAAATCTAATATTTTTTCTATGTTCTCGCCCTTGATTGCTTTTTTAAGCATTGTTCCTCTTATTTTACTAATCTCTACGGCTAGATCATAGCTTAGTGGTAAAAGCTCTGAGAACCATGCTGGTATGGTTGGGTATTCTTCTTTTTTTTCTTCAACATAGCATCTCATGCCTCTAGCATATTTGAACTGGTATGTTTTTCCCCCTAGTACGAAAATGTCGTTTTTTCTTAGTCTTTCTAGAAAATCTTCTTCTATGTTGCCAACGTATTTTTTTCTTTTTCCCACTGTGTAGACATCTACTTTGACCTCATCTGGTATTGTTCCCATGTTTAGATAATAGATAACTTTGGTGTATTTTCCTCTTCTGCCGAACATTTCGTCTTTCTCATCAAACCATATTTTGCCATAGACGCTTCTATCCTCTAGATTTGCATAGTGTCCGGCGAGATATTTTAACATTGATTTAAAGGTTTCATAATCTAGGTTTCTATAACAATAGCTTCTTTTTATGATTTCGAAAGCTTCTTTTGCATGCCATTTTTTGTTTAAAGCCATACCTACGATATGCTGAGCGAGAACATCAAGGCAGTTTTGTGGTATCTTTATCTTGTCAAGTTTTCTTTCTTTTAGGCATTTTAACATTACTCCGCATTCTATGAGATCATCTCTGTCCATGCCTATGATGATTCCTTTTGCTGTATCGTTTATATTGTGACCACTTCTACCTATGCGTTGAACACATCTGGTGACAGATTTTGGGGAGCCAATCTGTACAACTACGTCTATGTAACCAATGTCTATGCCCAGTTCTAGACTGGTTGATGAGATAACAGCTTTTAACTGGCCGTTTTTTAGTTTTTCTTCTACATCCCATCTTATCTCTCTTGATAAGGAGCCGTGATGTGCAGCGATGAGTTCTTCATCAAACCATCCTGCTTTCTTGAGATGGTGAACCACTCTTTCACTACCTGATCTTGTGTTTGTGAAAACAAGTGTGGTGGTGTGTTTAGAAATTATCTCCCTGAGTTCTTTGTACATTAGATTGTTCAGGGTTTCTGCATCAATGTGAACTATATCATTGGTAGGACAAACTAGTTTTACATCAAAAGGTTTAAACCAAGATACATCGACTATTTTACAATTTCTTATTTTGCTATTTTTGTAACCAACGAGAAACTTTGCTGCTTCTTCTAAAGGATGCAGAGTTGCACCTAGACCAATGCGTATAAACTCTTTTTTGTTTAGATTTTGCAATCTTTCTATGCTCAGGGATAGATGAACGCCTCTTTTATTAGAGGCGAGTTCATGAATCTCGTCGATTATAATCCATTTTACATCCTGTAATTTTTCTAAGAAGCGACGTGAGTTTAAAAGAATAGCAAGGCTCTCTGGTGTTGTTATTAGAATATGAGGAGGTTTCTTTAGTTGCCTCTGTCTTTCATATGGTGAGATATCTCCTGTTCTAATGCCGATTCTTACATCGATTTTCTCATTTATTGTTTCTCTGATTTCTTCTAAGGGAATAATTAGGTTTCTGTGGATATCATTGTTTAATGCTCTTAAAGGGCTAACATAAATGCAATACACCTTGTCTTCTAGTTTTCCTTGTTTAGCTAGTTTAATTAGCTCGCTTATGATTACCATAAAAGCAGAGAATGTTTTCCCGGAGCCGGTTGGAGCAGTTATCAAAACATTTTCATTGTTTGAAATGATTTTGAACGAAAATCTTTGTGGTGGAGTTAATCTTTTGAACTTGCTTTTAAACCATCTTCTAACATCTGGTTCAAGACATCGAAAGTTTTCTCTCTCAGACCATGGCCTGTTTACAAAAGAAATCCCCATAACTTTTTAGAAAAAATATGAACTGGTATAAGAGATTTTGCATTGAACTTGTTTGTTTTGATATAGTTTTTTATAAAATCATCCCAGTGGGTAGAGATGCTGAGATCTATTGAATCATAGTCTTTGTTGTAATCTGATTTTCTGATAGGTAAATAGATACTCAAACCATGGGCGTTTTTGTTTCTCTTCTGAATGGAAAATATTTTCGCATTGTCTATGCTTCTCATTAGTTCATCTGCTACCTCTTTGATTTCTTTTTTGGAAACAAAATTTTTTATTTCTCTGGCAAAATCATATAGGTCTTTATAATTGGTTTTATAATCGCCTACATCAAAAGACTTTGTTTCTTCTATAGCTTTTTTAATCTTCCTTTTGTACTCTTTTGTGTTTTCTAATAAAAGCTTAGCGAGGGAATCTAGTTTTTCTATAACATCTGTCAGGTAGCTATTGTAAAACGCTCCCATTGCGATAGAAAAAGATGTGTAGTAGTCTGCATAGTTTTCAATAATATACCTTGCTAGAGTAGGAGCATTGGAGTCTGGTTTCTTTTTTAGATCATTTATAATCATATGGTATGGGCAGCCATTGCTCCATATTACATCCTCGGATCCTACTAGAACATCGATGGTGTTTCTAATTTGATAATAAACCTCTAACATTCCCATCAGGCATGCGTCAAATAGTATGAGATCTATTTTCCTTCCTTCTATATTTTTTATCTCTTTCATTGCATTTTTTAAGTCTTGTAGTGAGAGGTGATCTCCGCTAGTTTCATCATAGCAAATACCACCTTGCCAGCCGTTGCCGTGATCCCATAAAACAAGGCAGTATCTATCTGCAGGGTAATTCTCGATACTCCATTTCACAAAGTCAACAAGGGTGTTCGGATCACCCATATTCTTTTCTTCTAGAGTTTGAATGATTTCTGATCCTATGTTCCATGTATCTGTATCCTTGGTGATATAGTATCTTCTCACACCGTCAAAAATTTTTTTTGTGTCTAGTTGAACAATGATGTTTAAACTCTTGTCTGAGCCGGTGTATTCCATCAGATTGATGGATTGCAAAGCTGTTTTCTCGAGATCATTATCAGCATCCATGTAGATAATAAATGTCCAGTATTTTCTATCTGAGGATGTGATGGATGGTTTTGGAATAGTGTGTTTTTTGGTTTTAAATGCAACTGACTGAAAAGAGGGCAAAGTTGTTAGTGCTAGGACTATTGTTATTATAGCTATTTTTTTTATCAAAACCTTATTTATATAAGACATTTCAAATATAATCTATATTATAAATAATATTTAAAATTATTTGTTGTTTAGGTAGCAAATTTCAAAATCATTATAACTTTTTAGTATATTCTACATTGCCAACAGAGGGAGGATTATGGAAAGAAAATTCTGGGATGAAAAAATTGAGACAATGCCTGTTGAGGAGTTGAAAAAACTTCAGTTGAAAAGGTTGAAACATATAGTAAGATATGTTTATGAAAACAATAGGTTCTATCATGAGAAACTAAAAAATGCAAATGTAAAACCAGATGATATTAAAACCCTTGGAGATATTGAAAAAATACCTTTTTTGACAAAGCAGGATCTGCGTGAGTATTATCCTTTTGGACTTGTTTGTACCCAGTTGGATGAAATTGTAGAGGTTCACGCATCATCTGGTACAACTGGTAAGCCTGTGGTTGGACCCTATACCAGGAATGATTTAGAGGTTTGGGCCGAGGTTATGGCTCGTTCTCTTTGGGCTAATGGGTTGAGAAAAAATGATATTATGCAAAATTCTTATGGTTATGGGCTTTTTACTGGTGCTCATGGTTTCGAAAAAGGTGCGCAGAAGATTGGTGCTATGGTTATAACAATTAGCTCTGGAAATACTAAAAGGCAGATAGATATGATGAAGGATTTTGGAACTACAGCGCTTGCATGCACTCCTTCTTATTCATTGTATATTGCTGAGGTTGCAAAGGAAAATGGTTTGGATCCTCTGGAAGATTTTAATTTGAGATTAGGTCTTTTTGGGGCAGAAGCTTGGAGTGATGAGATGAGAGAAACTATAGAGAAAACATGGGGCATAGTTGCACATGAGCATTATGGGTTAACAGAGATAATAGGACCTGGGGTTGTCTCAGAGTGTAGTGAGAAAAAGTTGCATATTAATGCTGATCATTTTTTACCAGAAATCATAGACCCAAAAACTGGCGAGCAACTTGAACCTGGGGAAGAGGGAGAACTTGTTTTTACAACACTAACAAAAGAGGCTTTTCCTGCTATACGGTTTAGAACTCGAGATATCGCAGCTTATTATGAGGAACCCTGTGATTGCGGTAGAACCTTACCAATCCAATCAAGGATCAAAGGCAGAAGTGATGACATGATGAAGGTTAAGGGTGTGATTGTTTTCCCCTCTCAGATAGAAGCTGCATTAATGAAAGTAGAGGGAGTAAGCGGGTATTACCAGCTTGTTAAGGAGAAAAAGGGGCCGATGGTAGCGTTATCTGTTGAAATAGAGTCAACTGAGGAAAGATACAAGGAGGGAAACCTGAATGAGCTGGAAAAGAAGATTGAAGAAGAGATTTATAGCATATTGAACCTACATATCCCTGTGAAGATCTTGCCACCTAGAACCCTACCTAGAAGCACTGGAAAAGCAAAAAGAGTTATAGAAAGATAGATAGTTTTATTTTCTTTTTACAGCTGCCCAGAATATCATGCATAGTAGGATGCTTATTAAGATAGCTACATAAGTTAACTCTTTGTTTCCAAATATGAAACCAAATAGTACGGGTAGAGTAGCTGCACCTATGTTACTTAGAGATATGTAGATACTAGCTGCAATACCAACATTTGCATCTGTTACACCTTCTTCTGTTTCCTGGCTGTATAGTGCTAGAGGCCAGGATGCTTGGAAACAGGCACCAAATAGAAAAGCTAGTATTATGACAAAAAACCAGCTTATACTGTAAGAATATAGGATAAACATTAGAAGCCAGAATATGAAAGCTCCTAGAACTACGGAAAGCGCGATTTTTTTGAGGCCATATTTTTTAGCTAAAAATGGCGAGAAAAATGCCCCTAGGGCACAACCGTAGAGTAGCATACCAGCTATAAAACCACCTGTTTCCCCAGGGTAGAGAAAATGTATAAATGCAGATATCACAAGTGTTATTCCCACTATTAGAAATCCAATTATTGGGTAGAAGTACGCATTTTTAGAGGTGAAAGCAAGTTTTAAACCGTTTAAGAAAGTCATTTTTTCAACTTTTTTTCTCTTCTCTGGTGGCGTGGGTGGGGAGTCTTTTGCAAACACTATGAATACAATAAATGATAACACAGCTATTATCGCGAAAACAAGGAAGCCATGGTATATTGAAGTAGATTCTACAATTAAAGGCATAGAGAGGGAGCCCGTTCCGAATCCTATAAACAATCCAGATGAAACTATGCCTATAGGTAGAGAGGCTTGTCTCTCTGGAAACCATCTTAGCATCTGAGGGGCAATAGCAACAAGTATCCAAGCTAAACCTATACCTGCTATTATGCTGCTTAGTAAAAGAGTTGAAAAACTATTTAGAAGCCATGGTCTTAGTCCAAATCCTAATGCCATGAAAAATGCTCCTATAGATGCAGATAGCTTTGGTCCCTTTTTATCAATTAAGGATCCAGCCGGCCATGCAAAAAATATCACAAACATTCCTATTAACGAAATAAGTAAATGAGCTTCCCAGTTTGGAATGTTGAACTGTTTTTCAAATGTTGTAAGCATTGGTGAGAATGCAAACCAGTTTGCCCCATAGGCGAAGATCAGTAGCCAGAATAAAGCAACCATCACCCATCGATACCTATATAATTTGTATTCCATCTCTCGTCACCTCCAGGTGAATAATTGTAAACCATTATTAAAATTAGCGAAATTAATCAATTTTTTCTAGTATCTCCTCTGCAACTTTTTTCCCAGATAGAAGCATGCCGCCAAATATTGGTCCCATTCTTGGTGCACCATATACTGCATTTGCTGCCATTCCTGCTACAAACAAACCAGGGTAAACCTCTCTGGTGTTTTCAACAACTGTTTTTTCTCCAATTTCTGCACACATCGATTTTTCCTCTTCTATTTTTCCAGATGGTGTGTTTAACCTACCTACCTTTTTTTGTACAATTCTGCATACTTCTGCAGCGTGACCTGTGGCATCAATGCAATATTTTGCTCTGATGGATAATGGGTCAACATGCAGGCCAGCGATTTCAACGGCGCTCCAGTTTATAACAAAACCGTTGACCTTGTTGTCTCTTATTAAAACATCTTCTACAGAGATAGTGTTGAATATTTTTGCTCCATTATCTATGGCTGCTGCACATGTTTTAGAACAGGCTTCTATAGAATCAGCGCTGTAGTATCCTTCCTCGGTTCTGTCTAACCTTACATTGATTTCTTCTAATATTTTTTTAGATCCTTCTTGTACAACTATAATGGGGAATGTCATTCCTCCTCCCCACATACCGCCCCCAGGAGATAGCTTCCTTTCGAAAACAACTACTTTTTTACCAGATTTTGCTAGATATCTAGCTGCTGTCATACCTGCTGGTCCTGCCCCAGCTATGGCTACATCTACTTCAAAAGAGTTACTAAACTCTTCCGAGAATCTCTCAAATATTTTCCTTGTGACTATTATATCATCTATCATAACATCTCCCACCAAGTTGAGAATGAAATACAAAGTTTACTAATTAAACATTGTTATTAAAAAAATGCTTTTAATCTAAGAAATGCTTCTTTAAATTTAGAATGGTTTTGATAAGAAAATTTGAACCAGAAGATCTGGATCAGATTTTGCAGATAACATTTGACACATTTCCAGAGAGATATGATCCAAATGTTTTTATAAGCCTTCATCAAGCTTGTCCAAACTGTTTTTTAGTTGCAGAGGTTGTTCCAGGTAGAATAGTTGGTTTTTTGATGGGTAGCAAAACTGATGTGGATTCAGCTAGGATTCTATTACTTGCGGTTAAAAAAAATTATAGGAGAAGGGGCATTGGTTCTAAAATACTAAAAATGTTTCTTAGAGAGATGCTATTGCAAAATATTAAAAAAGTGGAGCTTGAAGTAAGAGTGGACAACGAGTTAGCATTAAACTTTTACAGAAAACATGGTTTCTATATAGTGGATATAATACCAAATTTTTATTATGACAATCAGAATGCCTATGTGTTGAGAAAAATGCTTTAATCCTTATTTATCTTGGCTTGTTCTCTTTGTCTGTTTGTTTTAAATCTCTCAGCCATTTGTCCCAGTCTTGATGAAACCTTGCCAAAGCTTGAGTACTCATCGTTGGCTAGGAACGCTGCTATCTCTTTACCAAGTGTGAAAATAGCTAGTTTATGTTCTCTTTTGGATTTGTATATTTGGTAGGGTGTGATGTTGAGTTTTTCATATTCTGAAAATGCACATCCATTGTTTCCATATATTTGTTCTAAGTAAGTCTTTATTTGCAGCAGAAGCGTGTGTAATTGTATAAGCTCGTCTTTTTGCATTTATATCGCCTGAAATACGTGAGAGGTTTTTATTTTTTTCTGCTAAGTATTTTATATGAGAGTTATTTTTGTAATTATAAAAAGTTCTATTTTAATATTTTTTGCAGAAAGAATATTTTTATAATTTTTGGAGTATTTATTGTAAGTCTTCTTTTGTGTAGATTTTTATTGTTGTTGGTATTTTTGTAACGTTTCCTAGTTTCATACCTACCACGGATTGCACGTTCTGCTCGTTTGCTATGTCTATTAGTCTTTGTGTTATGACTCCATCGAAGATGATAGTGGCCACGTTTTTGCTTTTCTTTAGTTTATCTGTTAGTTCTCTAACTGGGATTTTCTTTATCTCTTTTCCATTTCTGTCTAGAAAGACTGCTCTGAGTGAGCCAGATAGGTCACTGAGTATTTTCTTGTATTTTTCTATGTTTTCTGGTAGGGTAAAACTCTCTCTAGAGATTGTTTCTTCTGCTGGTTTATCTGGTTTTCTTTCTTCTTTTTTTAGTTCTATGCCATACATCTCTGCATATTGCTCCGCTGGTATTTTGTTTTTTAGTGCTTTCATTATAAGTTTTTGTGGTATTTCTTCTACTTCTCTTGTTGGGGGTGCTCTGGCTACGAAGTCTATCTCCGCTACTTGTAGTAGTTCTTTTAGTATTAGTTCGCCGCCTCTGTCTCCATCTACAAATGCAGTGGTTATTTTTTCTTTAGATAGATCAATTATGGTTTTTGGTATGTTTGTTCCACCAACTGCTATAACATTTTTGATCCCGTATTTTAGCAGGTTGAGTACGTCTCTTCTGCCCTCGACTATTATGATTGAGTCGCTAGAGTCTATGTTTGGTCCTGCTGGGCAGCGATCTGGTCCATAGTATTCTATTTCTTCTACGTTTAAAGCCTGTCTAACATTATCTGAAATACTAGCTCCTTCTATTTTGCTCTCTTCTAGTATTTTACCAAGGAGTTCTTTTGCTCTTTCTACTATCTTTTTTCTCTTAGCTACTCTTACGTCTTCAATCTCTTCTATTGTTATCTTTGCCTTGCATGGGCCTACTCGGTCTATGCTTTCTAAAGCCGCAGCTAAGATAGCTGTGTCAACTTTGTCTGTTGATGTAGGTATTAGTATTGTTCCTTCGCTTTTGCCGTTTCTTGCTTCTATTTCTACTTCTATTCTGCCTACTCTAGCTGATCTTTGTAGTTCCCTTAGATCTAACTCATCACTTAGTAATCCTTCTGTTTGGCCAAATATGGCGCCAACTACATCAGATTTTTCTACAATACCCTCTGCTTTGATATGAGCTTTTATCATATACTTGGTAGTTGAAGGGTCTAATACAATGCTCATTATTTTCACCTCTTTTTGTTTTTAGTTTTTAACATTTTTTGAAAAATAGCACATTCTCATTTCCTTTGCTAGGTATCTAAACCATTATGATTTGATTTTATTTTTTGTGAAATTGAGTGAACCTAAATCTGATAGCATCAAATGTGCTATTTTTCGTTTCTAATTAAGATTTAGGTGATATTTAAATGTTGTGATTACTTGCTGTTTTTTGTTTGTAGAAAATATTACTGTTATCAGAGCAACATTGAACAATTTCTCTATAGAGCTTTTTACAAAGGATAACAAAACATATGTATTCGTATCAGATGAGGAATTAGAAGATGGAACCTACACTCAGTATAACAGTAGAACGGATAATGCAACATATGTCATAAAGATAGTAAAAGTCTGTCATATGGATGGTTTTATTCCAATACTTATAT
>JAGGYP010000032.1 GCA_021162485.1 Thermoplasmata archaeon | reverse complement strand
TCATAGAATCCACTAGTATGAACAGAGACCAGTTACTAGGTTATTGGAACCTTGCTAGACTTTTTTTGTTACAAGGAAACTTGGATAAAGCAAAACAATACTACGAAAACACTTTGGTCGTAGCAAACAAATTACGAGATGCATCAAAGATAAAAAATGCTATAATAGAAGAAAAAAAGAGTTTAAACAAAAACAAGCTTACAGAACCAATAGTTTCTCTAGATTCAATATTAAAGTAAACGTTATATTTAGATAAAAGATTTTTAAATGCAGTGGGTGCACTCATGTATAAAAAACTTATTAAACGTTTATCTAGGAAAAGTGATTA
This sequence comes from Thermoplasmata archaeon, assembly GCA_021162485.1. Classification (GTDB taxonomy): domain Archaea; phylum Thermoplasmatota; class E2; order DHVEG-1; family B8-G13; genus B8-G13. The sequence continues at coordinate 8,488 of JAGGYP010000032.1, read as the reverse complement.
TGTGTGGGGTTTTGTAAACCTTGTACTGATACTATTAGCCATAAACCTTCTCGCTGGAAATTTTGGCATTTTCGAAGATTTTATAATGAGACTATCCTCATGTTTTGTTCTCATTGGTTTTATATTTTTAAATTTAAGAATAAGGGTAGTTTATGAGAAATTAAAGTTCAGGGAAAAAAACACTATAATTGGTTCTATTTTGATTTTATTCTCATTTTTTATAATACTTTATTTTGATTTTTACATTGTCTGGCTCACTAGCATTCCATTGTTAATCTTTGGAGTAAAATTAGTTGAATCTAAAGGAGATAGAGAGAATCAACTTCTCCTTCCTCTGGTTTCTTCCTTTTTCTATGCTTTGTTTATGATCTTTATTACGAATATGCCGGTAATCTGGAACTATTTACAAAAATTTTCATTGATGTTTACCAGTGGTGTAGGCTCCATAACTGGGAAAGCTATGGTACTAGGTCCTTCTGTTAGTGGTTTGTGGATACTGTTTTCTATTTTGATAGCTGAGGTGACAATATTTACATTTTCTAAGAAACGAGAGGATGTTAAAGGGTTTGTATCATCTATAGTCGGTGTTTTTGTAGCGTGGTTGGTTTTTCTTATGCTGCTAAACTATATAGGTTTTGATACAACTCAGGATAAAATAAATTTTCAATATGTTTTTTTTATACTTGGTTTGATTCCCCTTTGTTTTTATTATTTTCAATCCTCTGCGTATCTCCCGGTTTTTTCATGGGGTAAAAGTTTTAGAAAGTGGAATGTTGTTTTAGTTTTGATTTTATTTTTCCTTTCGATTTTTATAGTTTCTTTGTACCCTTATTCGCATGTGGATGTTTCAGAGAAAAAAATTATGTTTTATACTATCAATATGCTTGGCACATGGGATAAACCAGTTTATGGGAGATATGGTAAAGATGCATCTGGAATGTTTGGAATGCTACCTGAGTATCTGAATGAAAGTGGTTACTCTGTGTCATTGTATAATGGTACGGTAACTAGCGATGTTCTTAGGGATGTTGATGTCTTTGCTGTTATAAACTTGAATAAATCTTTCTCTGAAGATGAACATAGAGCGATATGGGGTTTTGTGGAGCGTGGTGGTTCCTTGCTGGTTCTTGGTGATCATACCGATATCGCTGGGATAATGCACCCTTTAAATGATTTGTTATCACCTGTAGGTATAAGGTTTAGATTTGACTCTGGTTTGCCTGTTGGTGAAAGATGGGTTGATTGCATAGAGATATTAAATCACCCCTTAGGTGATGGTATTGAGAACGAGTATCAGATAGAGATAAGTGTTGGCGCTACTTTGAATGTGAGTGGAGATGCTTTTCCTATCATTTTGGGTAGGTATGGTTTCTCAGATCATGGAAACTATCTCAACTCAGAAATGGCAAACCTTGGAGACTATGTTAATAATCCTGGTGAACAACTTGGTGACGTTATACTAGCTGCAGGTGCATTTTATGGCAAAGGCAAGGTTTTGGTGTTTGGTGACACTTCCTCTTTCCAAAATTTAGCTCTACCCTATTCCTATAGATTAGTACATAATGTATTTGTTTGGCTAGGCTCAGGGGATACGAAAATAATAAAATATACAAAGAATGCTCTCTCTATCCTGGCTTTGATATCATGTTTAGCTATCTTTCTGAAATGGCTTAAGAAGGAGAAAGAAATTGTATATTTACTGAGCATAGTGTTAGCATTTTCAATTATTTTATCAGCAAGTGTTAATCCATTTTTCATTGAGAAAGAACATATTGGTGGGGAAAACATTGTGTATATTGATGCTTCTCATCTTGAAAGAATTAGCCTTGAGTCTTATACCTCGGATGCAACAACTGGGTTGATGATTAACCTAGCAAGAAATGATTATCTACCACTGATGCTGACCGAATTTGACAGAGAAAAGATATCAAAAAGTAAAATACTTTTCCTAATAGCTCCTACTGTATCTCTCTCTAAAGACGAGGTTAATTTTTTGAAAAACTACATGTCAAATGGCGGTTTGATTGTTTTAAGCGCTGGTTACCGGGACTATTTACCAGTTAGTTCACTCTTAAATGAGTTTGGTTTCAGCATAGAAAACATACCATTGGGTCCTGTTCCATATGTAGAGGAAAACCCAGAGGAGCATCAGAATGAGCCAAGGTTTGTTGATAGTTGGCCAGTTACTATAGAGAACGCAACAATTGCAGATTCATTCTATAACATAGAGATAGAAAATGAAAGTTACAATTTGATTATGTTCACAAAATATGGACTAGGTGGGTTAATTGTTATTGGCGACAGCCAGTTCTTGCTAGATAAAAATATTGAATCATTGTATGATTATTGGCCTGGGAATATACTGTTTTTGAAAAACATCATAGATGAGTTAAAAGACAGGGGGGTTCTCTAAAAATGAAAAGATTGTTTTGGCTGGGCATAGTAATACTGTCCTGTAGCTGGTTGTTCTCAACAAATTTTTTCAACAAACCAGATGTTTTATCATCAATCATTGCAGTTGTTATAGGCTTACTATTTATCGTGCTTAGCACCTATACCAAGGAGAAGTTTATTATAGATAAAAGATATTTGCTTCTGTTCCCGTTTTTGTTCATACCCATTGTTTTGCTAAATTATCCATATAACATAGGTTTTATAGTTATACTATGCGGGGTACTCATATATCTTATATCGTTGAAAATTAAAAAATTCAATTTTGTTTCTCTTGGTCTCATCCTAGGCGGCGCTATACTGTCTTTGCAATCTGCTTTTCTACCATTATATATACTGTTAGGGTCGCATTACCATAGAGTAGATTGGTTTTCTCCTGTTGCATCTTTCCTGTGCAACTTGTTTGGTTTTAGTTCATCTGTGGTAAATGGTTTGTTATTTGTGAAGATGAGTGGTGATGTTTATCCGATTACTACAACCTTGGAAAAACTAGCTTTTCTACCATGGTTTTTAATGGTTATATCTTCGATAATAATCCTCTTCTTTTTCATAAAGAAAACAAAAAAAATGTTTGTTTATTCGCTGATTTTGTTAATGACAAGTAGTGTTTATCTTATCCTTAGATACGTTTTTCTTATTTTTGCCTATACCTATGCTAATAGTATAACCATTTTTCTTGATGGTTTTCCTACTCTTTTAACCTTTATCCCTCTTGCTTTGCTTTTAATGAAGTTTGCACCACTTGGAGAGCTATCTTTTGAGCTAGGGTTTTTTAAAACATTTGATATCAATAGAAAGAAAGTTATAGCCTATGTTCTTTTCTTTGTCTCTATATTCTCTCTAATAGCTGCAAGTTGCTACTATGACCCTGGTGAGGAAAAAAAAGGTAGAGTTTTGATTGATGAGCTGCATAGTGAATGGGAAGACACTACAAGACCCTTGGATAAGGAATGGTATGGGCAGTTGTCCACGTATAATTATTATAATTGGGCTGAGTGGTTGAACTATTATTACCATGTTGATAGGAATATAAATCATACTCTAAATGCATCTCTTCTGAAAAACTATGATATACTTGTTATAAAATGTCCAACTAGCTTGTTCTCCGATGAGGAGATAAACGCGATTGTGGATTTTGTTAAAAATGGTGGTGGTCTCTATCTCATAGGGGATCATACAAACGTGTTTGGCATGAATTTTTACCTGAATCAAATCTCTGAAAAATTTGGAATAACGTTTAGATACGATGCAACCTATGAGCTGGGGACAGGAAAAACATCTGTCTACAGGTCACCTAAAATAGCAGCACATCCAATAGTGCAGAATATGCAAGAGTTTGATTTTCTAACATCTTGCACCTTAGAAGCCCCTATAAACTCTGAAAATGTTATTGTTGGCTATGGTTTACTTGCAGAGCCTGGAACATATTCTACTCAGTATTTCTTTAGAGAGATGAGATCAACTCTTGACACAGAACAAGGTTTGTTTTTACAGGTTGTAGCGGTGAAATATGGAAAAGGAAGAGTAGTAGCGTTTACAGATAGCACTTGTTTTTCAAACTTTTGTATGTTTATGGATGGTTATACAGATTTTAATCTGGGTGTGATGGAGTATCTAAACAGGAAAAACCTGTATGGTTTTGCAAACACTGTTTTCCTCCTGATTGGGATTGTTTTTCTAGTTTTATCGTTGTATCTCAACAGACCTTTATCTGGTTTGAAAAAAATTTTATCCTTCATTGTAGTTGGAGCATTAGCGTTTTCCATAGCTGTTCCAGGTTTTTATTTGATAAACAAGGCAAATTATTCTCTACCATCTCCACATGCAGATTATACAAGGATATGTTTTGATAGTGAGCATTCTGGTTACATCATATCACCATCGCCCGCGGGTATCACAACTGATAACAAGAAATTATTCAACACCTTCTTTGTTTGGACACAAAGAATGGGTTATATTCCCTATACTGAGGAGAAGATAGATAATAATAGCTTAGATAAGGCAGATGTAGTGGTTATCATAAACCCAGATAAATCATTTACTGAGGAAGAGACAAATATGCTTTCAGATTATGTTGAAAACGGCGGTAGATTGTTGGTTATGGATAGTATTTTGAATGTGAATTCTACAGCAAACGAGCTTTTGCAGTACTTTAGCATGTGGATTACAACAGAAAGCAAATATATTTCTGCAAAATTAGAATTCAATGCAGCAAGTAATACAACAGTAAACCTATCGACCTCGATGCCATATCTCAACATAATCGGAGGAAATGTTACAGTATTGGATGAAAACAATCATACGATATTATCTTTCTCAAGTGTAGGTAAAGGAACAGTGGCTGTTTTTGCGGATTCCTATACATTTAGTGATGCGGTGATGGGTGGCACATTCACAATTCCAAATAGTGATCAAGAAAAAATCTACAACATGGAGTATTACATATTTGAAAATATATTGTTCAGAGGAAAATAATAGAAAAATAGAAATATGCGATAATAAATATAAATAAAAGGTTGCTATATAAAAATTGGGTGTTAGAAATGCATAATAGAGTGCGTTATATTAGAAGAGATTTTAGAAAGTTGGAAAAAAACTTGTTTTCCTTGATTGTTTCATTTCTTTTCCTTGCCACATTTCTTAGTATTTTTATTCCTAATGTAGCCGCAGTTGATAAACCTGATTTAACAATAGATGATTTCAAAATTACTTCGCCAACAGGGACTATACGTAAAAATGACATAGTAGAGTTTAGTGTCAAAGTAAAAAACGTTGGTAGTGCTTCTTTGTCAGACAGTGTAATCTTGGCATTGCGTATAGATGGAACCTTGGTTAACTCTACCATAATCAGTAGCTTAGGTATAGGGAGCTTGGTTACTAAAACATTGAGCTGGAGAGCTGATATTATAGGGACACACACTGCTACAGCGTTTATCGATTATTTAGGTAATGTTGACGAGGAGAATGAGGGTAACAATGTGAGAGGTATAACATTCACAGTTGAGGAGAGACCCACGGATATCGAAGTGGGTGATATAGAAATCTATCCCTCTATTGATAATATTTGGGTTAATGACACAGTTTATGTAAACTCCACTATAACAAATCTTGGAAAAGATGCTAGTGAGAATGTTGTAGTTCAATTTTTTGTAAATGATAGCAAAAAAGATGAAAAAATTATAGGATCAACTTATCTTGAGGAAGGCGAGAGCTACAATGTTTCTTTTGAATGGATACCAACGAAACCAGGGACCTATACTTTAAAAATTAAAGTACCTCAAGTAGCAGGTGAAAGTAATACAGGTAATAATGTTGCTGAGCTTGATAATGTAAGAGTTAAAAGCAAAGGAGTTAGTCTACGTATAATAGATGTAACATCTGATGTTTCATATGAGAGTGGAAAAAATAATGAAACAGCTGTATCCGCTGGTGGCATGGTATCATATAAGATAGAGATTAAAAACACAGGTACAGTAAATGATAGTTTTACCATCACCAATAAGAGTCTAAGTGGAGGCGACAACTGGAATATTAACCTATCCAGATCAAGTTTTGAGAACCTTTCAAGTGGAGGAACAGATGTTTTTTACGCTAATGTTACTTCTCCATCTGATGCTGAGAACAATGAAAAAGCAGTTTTTGAGATAAATGCAAAGTCTACTACAGATGGTAACAAAAATGTTAGCCTCACCCTAACAATAACAATTTTAACAGATTTATCTGTAGAGGATATCCATGTCTATGGAGATCTGTGTATAGCTGGAAAAACAGCAGATATAACTACTTCCATAATAAATAAAAAAGCATATGCTAAAGATATTGGTGTTAAAATCTATGTTGATGATCAACCAATTAATTACACCATCTTGTCCAGCTTGGATAAAGGAGAAAGTGGGGCCATCTCAATTGTTTGGAATGTAGATGCCAATATCACTTTTGGATACCATGTTGTTAAGGTTAGGGTAGATCCCGAAGGTTTAATTCCAGAGTACAATGAGACAAATAATGAAAAAAGTTGTACAGTTGTTGCGATGAAAGAACCAACCTGGTGGAATCAAAGTTGGCATTATAGGAAGATTTTTGCTGTGGATGGAATAAACAATGGAAATATTTCCATTGAAGATTTGAACTTCACAGAGATGCTTGTTGATCTTGGGATTTATGGTGAGACTTTTGATGAGAACTCAGTTAGAGTGGTTAAATACTCATCAGATGGAGCTGTGCTAGATGATAGCATAACTTTCAATATGACGAAAAAACCTGGTTTTAATAACAAAACAAATGCATTGGTTAATCTAAATATCTCGGTACATGGAAACGGGATAAAATACTATTGTGTCTATTTTGATGTGATGAATAACAATATAAACCAGCTTTCAAAAAGTTCTTATTGTTCATCCTCTGCAACAGGTTATACAACCTATATTGGCAAGGCTGAGGGGTGGGAAGGAGAAATAATAAGACCAAATGTTACAGATTATTTCTCGCCAAATAAAAACATTAATATTACCATAAGAACACAGGCATTGGCAGATAATGTAACAGTAGAGTTTTATAAGAATAAAATTAGAGACGATACCAAGACGAGATATTTAACAAGCAATGACAATCTAACATGGTACCTGCCAGATACTAAACCAGTGTCTTTTGATGTTGGTGAAGAGGGAAAATGGGTTACCAAGGCAATATGTAAAGACAAAGCTAACTATACTACTGCGGTAGAGAGTTTTTTCAACATTGGAAAACCAGATTTAACAATATCCAGCATAGAAGTTTTACCCCCGCAGTTGTATGAGGGAAATAAAGCCACGTTAAAAGTAGTAATTAAATGTGCAGATTCTAGTGTAAGTGATATTGTAAATGTTAAACTGGAAATCCCAGAGGAGAACATAACACAATGGAGAACCATACCAAATATGAGCAAGGATGAAGAACAAATAGTTAACTTCAGCTGGATAACCTCAGAGTATGGAGTCTACAATGTAACAGTTAGGGTTGATCCCAATGGAACTATAATAGAGAGCAATGAAAAAAACAATCAAAAAACAGTTCAAATCAATGTTTTAGGTTTACCAGATCTAGAAATAACAAACATATCTATAGATAGTCTAGTGGAGGAGGGAAAACCAGTTAACGCTACCATATATGTTAGGAACAAAGGACACGCAGCTGCTGAGGAATCCACGATAGTAATATACGCAACTCAAGGTTCAGTATTATATTATTCTAAATCCGAGGAGGTATCCAACACCACTATAGGAAATATTCCCAAGGATGGTGAGGACAGCGAGGTTCTACCTGTGTGGAGCAAAGCTTTGTACGGTTCTCCCGTTTACAGAGGGAAATGGATTATTGGTGCGAAGATTATCCCAAGCGTCAAAGATCTTACTCCTGGTAACAACTATGCTAGTACAATATTGTATGTGAACAGATCAGAAGATAATCCACCAGATATAAATCAAATAGTCGCCAATGATAAAATCCTTTATCCAGATAATGAAATGTTAGTTGTAGAATTGGGCAATAATATTACCATAGTAGTTGATGCTACAGATGAATCCGGAATATGGAATATAACGATAAACCTGACTTATCCAGATGGAACAAATGTTTTAGATGAGCTCACTCAACAATCATCTACTTCCAATATTTGGCAGTATGAGTTTACACCACCAGCAGAGGGAGAATATTCATTCTACGTAGTTGTTACAGATGCATCATATCGTAGAAACACTAGAATATCAAAAACATGTAGTTTTCAAGTCACAAAGGATGTTACGCCGCCAGAAATAAAAGAGTTTCATGCTAAAGAATTTGATTGGTTTTTCGAACGTGGCGGGGGAACAGTTTGGGTTCTTCTGCAGAATAAGGTTCTTACAATAAAAGCAAGGGTTACAGATAATGTTGAGGTTGCTCAGGTTATAGCAAATATCACTTATCCAAATGGTTATATCACATATGTGATACTCAACCCAGAGGGAAACAACTGGTATTCAAACAATACTGCGAATCTCTCAATGCTTGGCCTCTATGTTTT
>JAGGYP010000102.1 GCA_021162485.1 Thermoplasmata archaeon | reverse complement strand
CACTATGTAGAGGGACCAAGTTTCTCTGTGGTAAGTCTCGCTGTCCTATCTTGGTGAAATCTTATATATATTCAAAGATCAAACCTTTGATAGATACTAGAGAGATCTATGGTTCATCTCCACCTAGTGTGTTTGTTGGGAGAGTTGGATATCCTAAAGTGTTTATAGGTCCTATGATCCCCCCAGTGAAAGGAGATACATCTATAATAGATACTCCTGAATTGTGGCTTGATAAAAGTATAGATGATATAATATCTTTTAGATCGCAGTTAGTGAGAGGTATGCACTTAGTAAATGTCTATGATGTTGAAAAATCAGATAAAATTATAGAATTTACCAAAGAACTGGCTTTATCTGAAAATCCAATTTTCTCTGAAGCAATTTTTGAAAAAAAACCAACAGGTAAGATAGCATTCTATGATGATGCGCAGCCACATGGTCCAAGCGCGCCTTTAAAAAGATTATATATTTCTAATCCAAAATATGATCATAGAATAGAGAAAGCATATTATGATGTAGATTTAAAAGCCAAAGAAGCTATAATTCAACTCTATAAGGATAAAACACCTGTTTCTAGAATTCAAAGAGCTTTTAGCGTAGGTGCATTTGGTGAAAAAAAATATCGTAAGTTTGTTCCAACTAGATGGAGCATAACAGCTGTTGATTCCATAATTGGTGAAACTCTAATGGAGAACACAAAATCTTTTCCACTGTTAAACGAGTTTCGAGTCTATTTTCGTAATCAATATGATAATAGATGGGTTATCTTAATGATGCCTACAGAGTGGAAATATGAACTAATAGAAGCATGGTATCCAAAAACAACATGGAATCCATATGGAAGAAAGATAAGAATGTTTAATAGTTATGAGTTTTACAAGGGTAGAAAAACATATGCAGAGATCGGCGGTTGTTATTATGCTGCTAGACTAGCTGTAAACGAGAAGTTAAACATGGAAAAAAGACAAGCAGGTGTTGTAGTGATGAGAGAAGCTCATCCTGGGTACATTCTACCAGTGGGGGTTTGGAATGTGAGAGAGAGTGTTAGAGAAGCTTTAAGAAAAGATTATACAAAATTTGATACATTAGATGAAACCTTGTCCTATATCTCTAGAATGCTTGACATTCCTATTGAGAGATGGATACAAAATAGTGCAATAATAAAAGATACGATACATCAACGGAGATTAGAAGATTTTTTAAAAATTTGCTGAAATGAAAACCATGATAAAGATTAGAGAAGTGAGTTGTAAAATTGCTCTGTCTAAATCTCTACTGCCTGGCCTAGATTATTCCTTAAATCCATATTATGGTTGTCAACATGGCTGTGTCTACTGTTATGCTCCAAATGTTCTCAAAATAGAAAGAGAAAAATGGGGAAAATTTGTAAACATAAGGAGAAATATGCCCAAGGTTTTATCCAAAGAGCTTAGGAAAAAAGAAAAAGGTGTAGTAGGAATCTCTACGGTAACAGATCCCTATCAGCCTTTAGAAAAAAAGTTTAAGTTAACTAGATATTGTCTACAAGAATTATTGAAATATGATTTTCCAATATGTGTGCAGACAAAATCAGATTTGGTTTTAAGAGATGTTGATTTAATATCAAAGTTTTCACATGCAGAGGTAGGGGTAACTGTTGCTACACTAAATGACAATGAAAGAGCTCTTTTAGAACCTAACTCATCATCTATTCAAAAAAGACTATTGGCGTTAAAAAAATTAAAAGAAGAAGATATCAAAACATTTGTATTCTTTGGACCCATCTACCCTACTATCGAATTAAAAGATATATCTAAAATCGTGGAAGTTTTTGCGGATTGTAATGTTGATTATGTTATGGTTGATAAATTCAACCTCAAGAAAGGTGTCTGGGAAAGTATAAAAAATGCATTGTCTAGCGAGTATAAAATGATGAATATCTTTTATGAACGATTTTTTATCGATAGAGAATATTATTCAAAAATCTTTTCAGCAGTAAAGGAGGAGTGTACAAAAAATAACATAGGTTTTGAAGAAGCTTTTTGATGTTTATTTGATATTAGAGAGTACTAATCTAAGCAGGTCTTCGCTATTAACTGCAATAAAGTTTATTCTATCTGTCGCATTCAACTGATACCATATTTTTTTGCCTTTTTCATCACAGATTATTGCCCCTGCCTCTTCTGCTATTATAAAACCAGCTGCGATATCTGTGGGCCGTATATGTCTTCTAATATCTACAATACCATCGATAGAGCCTTTTGCAAGATAAGCAAGTTCTAAGGCTACAGAGCCCAGGGTTCTAATTCTTCTGATTTTCTTTACCAAATTTAGGCCTTTTCCTAGTGTGTAGAAACTGATTGTATAGGATTTTCTTCTCTTGTTCACTTTAATTTTTTTTCCATTTAAATAAGCCCCATTTTTGACATATGCCTCATAAACATTTTTTCTAAGAAACTCATATATCATTCCATAGATTGGTTTCTTGTCTTCAAAAAAAGCTATGCTAAAACAAAAAAATGGTATGCCATTGGCAAAATTAAATGATCCATCTACTGGGTCTATAACTGCAGTGTATTTACTATTTTTGTTGATATTGCCAATCTCTTCACTCACAATATTTACATCTAGTTCAGATAAACGTCTTATAGCGATTTCCTCTGCCTTTTTGTCCATTAGTTTTGTTTCGTCTCCACTAGGATTTCTACCAACGATCTTTTTAGATTCTTTTTTCTCAAACAGGGGAACAACTTTTTTTTCTATCTCCCTAGCAATATCCAGTGCAACCTTATCCCATTCTATCATATTTTTTCCTCCTTGCTTAGCACTTCTTACTAAGTTGGATTAAAAGGTATAAAGCTTTAAGTATAAGTATTTTCATTCCAGATTGCAAAAAATTTGTGAAATAAGGTGTCAAATATGGTAAAAGCAAAAGCTCATTTAGCAACGAAAAAAGCTAGGGACAAGTGGAAGGCAAAAAGCTGGTATAAAATAATAGCTCCTCCCTTGTTTGGTGAAAAACCTGTATCTGAGACCCTTGCTGATTCTGAGGATAAATTAATCAATAGAGTTGCTGAAATATCAATGCAAGATCTAACAGGTGATTTCAGAAAATCTCATATAAAGTTGTATTTCAAGGTAAACAAGGTTGAGGGGAGTAATGCTCTTTCGCATTTTGTTGGTCATAATTTTACATCAGATTATGTGAGAAGGCTAATAAGGAGAAGAAGATCCAAAATAGATGGAATATTTGATGTTGAAACCAAGGATGGAGGGCTAATTAGGGTGAAAATGCTTGCTACTACGGATAAAAGAATACAAAACTCACAAAAACATGCGATTAGATTAATAATGAAAGACACTGTTTTAGCAGAAGGAAAAAAGAGAAGTTTTGATGAATTTGTAAAAGATATTTTAGATGGTAAGATTTCAGAAGAGATACAAAAAAAATGTAAGCCAATATACCCTGTTAGAAGAGTTGAGATATACAAAACAGAGGTTTTCAACTTGCCAAAAGTAGAAGTTAAACCAGCTAAAACAAAAAAAGAAAAAACGGAGGAAAAGAAAAAAGAGACAAAGAAGAAAGAAACAAAAGAGAAAAAGACTAGTGTAAAAAGAAAGAGTGCAACCAAGAAAAGTACTTCTAAAAAACAAGCTAAGAAGAAAGAATGAAAAGATTCACCATTTTTGTATTTGGTAGCGATATATTACCTGAAGACAAAATAGCATGGGATGTAGCTAACCATATTGTAAAAAACAAACTAGCAAAAAATTTTGAATTTATTATCTCTAATAATCCAGAAGAAATTATAGAACTCAAAGAGAAACATATTTTTATATTAGATGTTGTAAAAGGCATTAAAGATATCTGCATTATAGATGATATAGAAAGACT
>JAGGYP010000051.1 GCA_021162485.1 Thermoplasmata archaeon | reverse complement strand
CTCCGTATTAGCACAGATATAAGAGCAAAAAACTCTAAACAGTCTCATTAGCTTCACACCCCTTTTAATCTTTTTGTTAAGAATATGACCTTCCTCCTAGTGATATAAATATTTTACTTTAAAATAATACCGTTAACTGTTTTTGTTATTTTAATAACATTATAGCTTAATTATAAACCTATAAAGTTACGAGGTAATGAAATTTTATGTTTTTCTCTGTTGTTCTATACGATGGAAACAATAGGGGTCGCAATGTATGTGCCCTGTAGCCATGTATGAGGTTTCTGTGCAACCCCCTTTACAGCTTTTAGCATATCTACATCTTTTACAATATCCTTTGAGATCTTCCATTTTGAATTTTCTATTATAGGCAAAAGCATCAGAATCATTCCAAATATCAACAACACTCCTCTCTCTTATATTCCCCTCGTTGAACCTTGGCCCCAATGATGCACAACCACTTATATCTCCATTACTTCTTATGGCTAGAAGAGATAAACCTGCTGGGCAGCCATTCCACTCAAAACCTAATAGGTTAGGCAAAATAGATGAATGATACCCCATGTCGTGTGCCCCCGTCACAAATTTCTCTCCTCTAGGATGCTGTTTTTGAATTGATGCAATAAACTCTCCAACCCAATAAAACTCTTCCTCACTTATAAGATATTTTTTAGGAAAACGCCCTTCAACATCTGTTATTTGAATTTTCCAATGTAGATTCTCCTTGTCAAATAATATATCCCTTAAAATAGGCAGCTCTTTTATGTTAAGTTTATGCACAGATGTGATAACTATCACAGGGATGCCTAGTTCTATACAGCTATCGATAAATCGTAAAGCTCTATCGAAAGATCCTTTTACACCTCTTATGTAATCATGAGTCTCTGCCTTTCCACCATCAATGCTTACCCCAATATAAATTGGTTCCAGTTTCTGGAGAAGGTTAAACAAATTTTTATCTATAATGTATCCATTTGATATGAAGGCTAATTGCATCCCAAGATCTTTTATTTTCTCTGATACTCTGTACCAGTCTTTTCTAAGAAAGGGTTCACCACCCATCAGGATTACTCTTTTACAGTTTAGCCTATGTAAATCTTCACATAGTTTAATCGCTTCCTGTGTGGATAACTCATCAGGTTGGGGTTTTCCAGCTGAGAATTCACAATGAATACATTTTAAATTGCATTTCAAAGTAATTTCCCAGGAGGCACAATCTAGCTGATATCTACTATTATTCATATAAATCTCAAACTTTTTGGAAGAGTACACTGTTGATATAACAAGGGAGTGTTTATTTTTTTCTAAATATCATAAATCCTGCTATTGCTATGATAACTACTGCTGCTATGATTACAAACAACCAGGTGTATCTTGCTAATAGGTCTGGATAGGTTTTGTGTGGGTAACTGGTTGCGCCAAAGGGCATGTGTCCTCCAACGTCAAGATCTTGAGAGTATGTTAAAGATGATGGTTTATCCCAATGGTTTGCATCACTATATGTGGTTCCAGGCACAAATGGTCTGAGATCTGGGTCACCGAAAAAGCAAACGTTTTCCCATGTATCCCACCACCAATGATTAATTAAATATTCCGGGCCACATGCTCTCATACCTTTTTCATATGCTTCTCCAATGGTCTCCCCCATAGCAAGTCGTTTTATTAGCATCTGCTGCCATACTGCAGACCAGTCTGTGGTTGTCCATGGGTCCACAATTTGATAAGCTGATCCATGTCTTATCCATGTGAGATGCCAAAATGTAGCTGCGGGTAAGCAGGATGTTGCATGTACGCCACAAGAGTGGATGTTATCAACAGCATCATCGAACTCGTATCCTGTTTTCCAGACCATTGCAGCGTCACCACTCAATGGAGAAATAGTGACTTTGCCATCATAAAATGTCCAATATTTTTTACCAACTATTGGGATAAGTGATTTTAACCCATGAGTTTCAATGTGAGGATCGAATCCAAATACGCCCCATATACCAATTTGTTTGAATAAATCTCCAACATATGGTATCTTTGTAAGCCAGTTTAGGTTTGGGTTGATGAGAGCAACATCTGGATTCTCTGTAGATCCCTTATAAGGAATAATAGGGAGTTTGATTAAGCCTTTCTCTGCAAGTTTTGATATTTTCTCACAAATGTTTATCACATTATCAGGCAGGCCAAGCTCTTCTCCGGCTTCTGCAAACAGGTGGCAGAACCAGAGAACAGCGTTTTTAGGGTTGCGGAAGAGAGGAAACTCATATGCTCTCCAAGGGATTGGTTCATCTGCAAAAGGACTGGTTGGATCCCAAACAGCTATTTGCCCTCCTCTGTGGAAATCGCCATGACAGTCATCGGTCCATATTATTACACCACGGCTTAAATCCTCTGCTATGGCTGAAAAGTTTGTGGCAAATGCAGGCTGGTAACCTGCTCTTCGAGCATAAAATGGTATAACCTCTGATTCACTTTGATCTGGGTAATAGGCACCGGGTCTATCTGTGGCTCCATCATCAATTGAATCTGGAGATGGTGTGAAATATGGTGTTATACCATCAGCACGCGTATATATGAAATCCCAGTGCTTACTACCTCTCTCATTGTATTTATATTGATATGTGTTGAAAGTGCAGAGTATAGGATATTTAAAGTTTTCCTCCTGTGAGGGTTTCACTATCACAAGATTGCTACCGAGGGGTTTCCTGATTCGCCCACCTATCTTTGGCGTTATGCTTTTGCTTCCATTTATGAGAGTAACACCACTGGGGCTTAATGCAGGGTTGGCAAAAATCATTGCGGGGTAAAAAACATTACGTGAGATCCAGTATGATACATCAACTGGTGAACCAAAAAACCTTCCAGAGGTTGCAGCTCCAACAAATACGCGATCCCAAGGGATTCCTATATCAAACTGCCCTGCAACTGTTATTATAGTCTCCATATCATCATCGATTTTACCAAAACTATAATCTTCCAAGAAATCATATACTTGTTTACCAGTGAAAACCATGCTACCTGATGAGACAAGGTTTGTATATCGATCTGATGCATATCTTATCCAAAACTCTTTGGGATATGCAATAGCTTGTGATAATCTTGGATGAATGTCAACAATAAGAGTTGGACTACCATGATGTGCTGCGATATATGCGGCAGGGCCAACAAAAAATGCTGCTTTTGTCTCTTCTTCAGGTTTGAGACCTTCTACTAGCCATTTACTCCATGGATCAATAGTTGTAAAAATCACATCTTTTTTTGATGTAAGTCTCATTATCTCACTATATATGTCTACTGGTTTTTTGTATTCCTTCTTTATCTTGTAAAAATCACTGATTTTTCTTTTAGTGTTGCTAGAGAGATGGTTGCCAAGATTAACCAAATATATGTTTTTTACTCCTAGTTTAAAAAGTGTTTCCTCAGTAACCTTAGGCAGGTTGGATGGTGAAACATAAAGCAGTGGTGCGTTTAGAATGCTAGCAAGCACAGCGCCATTTGCAGCAGAGGAAAAACTCTCTCCTTCAGATTTTGAAAATTTTTGATGCCAACTATATTCTATCTCATATTCAACCGGCTGAGAAACATTATTTAATGCGAAAATACCAATAGAGTAATTTACTCCTTTCTGGCATTCCCCAAGCGTGTCTATCTCAACATATGCTACATTTTTTTTCTTCTCTTCCTCACCACTTATGATATCGTTTTTTGATATACTAGATGCTATCTCAGCGCCTGATGGGCTTAACACAGTGAAACCCAGTTCCACATTGGGGTCATCCCATCTCAATGTGAAATTAATGTTTCTACAACCAAATGGTGTGGGATCATCAAGAGCAACATCAACTCCTGGATAAAGGAGGATATCAACATCAGCTGTTTTTTCCTTTTTGCTAAAGAGCGTAACTATATCATCTTTACTTGCCTTTTTGAAATAGTCTTCAAAAAGCGTTTCCATTTTACCCTTTACAGGAGAATATGATTTTTTAGGAACTGCACTTATACCTACTTCCCATTTTCCATAATCATGCACATAGGATGCTGTTATCTCAATTGGTGGATCACTATAAACACCAGCTGATGCATCAACCATTCCAAGTTTATCATCATATAGTTGAAGATCAAGATCTATGCCACCTTTCCAGGACATCTTCACAACAGTATATTTAGCAGGTTCTTCTATCTCAAAAGAGTGGTACCTAGCTCCGATTCCAATGGCTGGATATCCTACTTCAAAATGCTGACGTTTGATACTGTATGCTGGAAAGGTTCCTGTTATCTTCCCATGAAATACACTATCTGGCCTGTTAAATGTTTCATTTATTACGGCTACTACTGCATCATCTGAATAAGACCAATCATGCAAAGCCAACTCTGATGCAATCACATAAGGGTTATTACCTTCTATAGATGCAATATTCTTAGATAACCATTGGTTAACTTTAGTCTTATCAACATTTATCAATGTCATCCCATCAAGCTTACCATTACAGTAGCTTATCCAGTCATCCATAAAATAATCTATACCTTTTCTGGCATCAAGAGAACGCTGAGTTTCGTTTGTCACTGGATAGGGATCTTGATAAAACAGCAATGGATGAGAGTAAACTTGGTTTGAATTTCTATCATAGAACACAGCGGTTGGTATTGCTGCTAAATAAGCATAGTCATCAAGATGACTATTCTCATCAAAGTTGACAAATGTAACCTTTTTCATAGGAACTACCGGCTTCCAAGATACGCCTTTGGTAAAGCCTTTAATGCCTACATTATTTGCAAGAACAAAAGATGTGGTTGAGGAAAAAATTAAAACTAAAACTATACTTAGAACTAAAGGCCTGCCAACAATTTTTTTTACCATATATTGTTTTCCCCCAAAGGAGAACCTAATTATTATTTATCTTGTATTAATTATAAAAACTTTGTTGTATAGTTATTATCAAAAATATTATATAAATAATTTATGTAACAGCTATAACAAAACACTATGTAATTTGTTTTTCTTTTATCTGTTGTTCTGCTAGTTTTCTAAGCTCTGCTCTTTTGATCTTCCCGCTGAGAGTTTTAGGGAGTTCGTTGACATATTCTATTATTCTCGGGTATTTATAGGGTGCCGTTGTTTTTTTGACATGTTCCTGCAGTTCTTTGGTAAGTTCCTCCGATGGTGTATACCCGGGTGCTAGTATTAC
The DNA here is from genome assembly GCA_021162485.1 of Thermoplasmata archaeon. GTDB lineage: Archaea > Thermoplasmatota > E2 > DHVEG-1 > B8-G13 > B8-G13. Next base: position 611 of record JAGGYP010000051.1, on the reverse strand, counting down.
ATATGCTTTTACCACTGCTCCTCTTATTGGATCTGGTACTCCTATTACTGCTGATTCTGCTACTGCAGGATGCTCCTGAAGTGCTGATTCTACCTCGAAGGGGCCTATTCTGTAGCCTGAGCTTTTTATCACATCATCTGCTCTTCCTACAAACCATATGTAACCGTCTTCATCTTTGTATGCTCGATCTCCTGTATAGTACCAATCTCCTCGGAATGCTTTTTTGTTTCCCTCTGGGTTTTTCCAGTATTCCTTCATTAGTCCTGGGGGTCTCTCTGGTTTTATTTTAACTACTATATGTCCTTCTTCGCCAGGTGGTAGCTCATTTCCATCATCATCCACTATTGCTACATAGTGCCCAGGTGTTGGTTTCCCCATTGAACCTGGTTTTATTGGCAAACATCTCATGTTTCCCACCAGTGCTACTGTCTCTGTTTGTCCATAGTAATCATAGATATGCAAGCCTGTCACTTCTTTCCATACTTTTATAACCTCGGGGTTTAGAGGTTCTCCAGCGCTTAATGAATGTCTCAGGTTTGAAAAATCATATTTTCTAAAATCTCTGTATTGTATCATCATTCTATATGCTGTCGGAGGAGCGCAAAACACGG
>JAGGYP010000078.1 GCA_021162485.1 Thermoplasmata archaeon | reverse complement strand
TATCTAAATATATTTACAGTCTTTGAGTTAAGTTTTATTTGCTTGGGCTTCAAAATTTCTTTTACTTCATAATTCCCGGGTAACATTATTTGTAATTCCTTTTCAGTTTCACTAACAACTATTGCCTCTTCAACATCATCTGCTCTACCAACTACTTCTATCTTAAGATTTGAAAGACTACTATAACTTTTTTTCTCCCAATTAGTTAGATCTAAAATGTTTATCCTTTTACCTGTGATGTTCTTTATTGAAAAAATTTTACCATTTATTTTTACAAAATCTCCCTTCCTATAGCCAGGCAGTCTCAGTAGATAGGTCATTCTGTACACTTTTCTACCGTCTTTAACACCAGCTAACTTTGGTGAGGTTTTTATTTGTCCTCCAAATTTTTCATGTAGTTTTTTAACAATGTTTCTAGCAATCTCCTTTTTGCCTATATAAAAATCAATTCCATTGCTTGTCTCTTTTATTTTCGATATAAAAGCATCCTTTCTACCCTTTAAAGTTTCCTTTTCTATTTGCTCTTTTACATCTTTAATTATTTTCTTGTCTATTTTGCCTCTCACCTGCAGTATAGCTTCAAAATATCCTCCAGCTTTTCTAGAGCAATTTTGACAAATAGTCCTTATTTTACGTACTAAAATTTTGTGTTTCTCCTCTATCATTATGTCTTCAATATATCCCGATGCTTTTACAATACAATCTGCGCTATCTTGTTTTTCTTTGCATTGTATCTCAATTTTAGTATTTTTTAACTCTGTTTTAGTATTGCTGGTGAGTATTTTTTCTAGTATTTTTTCTAAACTTGTATCTAACCATGAGTTTTTGTATTTAAAAGCATTGCAGTTAACACATCTTTGTAAATCCACTGTTTTTGGTAGTGTAAAGAAGGGTGAATATTTTTTAATATAACAATCTGGGCACAATCCATCTCGTATAGTTTTTCCTTCTTTACCACATTCTACACAGAACATTGTCTTTTTAAAAGCAAGATGTGTTTTATTTAGTTTTGGTTGCTCTGAAAACCAGAGAATCTATGCCGCAACCATAAATGCCGTATCTGTCTATAGCTATTTTTTTACCTTTCTCATCTGTAACCATTCTTGCTTGTACAACTGAGCCATATACTGTTATGGTTTCCTCACCTGTCCCTGTTTTTGATCGTACTAATTTGTCGTTGACATAAAGCTCTGCTTTATCCCCAGGGCCAACAGACCACCTCCAGGTTATTTCTATTTCCTCAGCCCAGTATCTCTCCCATGTTTTTGATCTATCCATCTTATTCAAATAACCTGAGCGCCAATGGGGTTCTATCTTTTCTTCTTTATCCTCTGAAACAGTGTATCCATATTTGAATATCCATGTCATATAATTCTGCCCATGATCTGCAATAACTGATCCTGCGTTTATTTCGTTTTTACCATCATTGTCAATATCGCCTACAGCTACCACAGCAAGGGTTCCAAAGGTTGGTATTACGTACTCTTCAACATAGGTTGTTCCATTCCACTGTAATATATGAACATAATTTGTCCCCGCGCATACCTCATTTATGCCATCACTATCTGTATCGCCCACATCTAAACCCTCTATTAATCCTCCCTCACCAGGCCATTCTTTCTCAAAAATTTTTTCATAGTTTGTACCATTCCATTTGAAAATCTCTATCCTTGGGGTTGAAAAACCCAGATGCAGTTCCAGTTTACCATCCATATCGCTATCTTTACAAACACAAGCAAAAGGATAATCACTAACATGTTCTAAAATAGTTGAGTCAAAACCCTTTTTTGTTTCGTTCCATTTCAAAATCACAATCTTTCTACCAGACCCGCAAACTATCTCGTTTTTACCGTCATAATCAATATCCCCAAGTCCTGCCATATATATACCATTTCTTCCTGCATCATTCCATTCTGCGTATTTGTAAAAATTTTTTCCATCCCATTTTAGTACTAGAATCTCTGGTATATCATTAGAATATGCGCCATTACTCACTATAAGTTCGTTTTTACCATCATTGTCACAATCTCCAATGTAGCAATCCATGGAACCGCCCAAGCGACCTGATCTTGAGGAGACTAGATAAGGGGTTCCCAATGTTTTATACCTCAAGCCATTCCATTTAAATACAGATGCATAACTCCACCAAGAAACAGCAATCTCATTTTTACCATCACCAGTTAGATCACCTATTGCAAAACCAGATGGGTTTGTAAATGTCAAAGCAGGGCAAATCAGGAATTGTGTTTGTCTATATGTCTGTTTCTTTTCATCCCATTCTATTATTCTTAAAACACTGTCTCTTCCTCCAACAAGCAGTTCGTTTTTACCATCATTGTCACAATCCCCTATTGGCTGAGGGCCTTCATATCTAGCTGAGAAAGCATGAAATGGACCATGATTTATCTCCCATTGCAGACCATAATATACTTCGTCTGCACTTGCTTTTTCTATTTTGTTACTTGTTTCTGATTTTATAACAAACCCGCTACTAAGCAATGGTATGATTAAGCAAAACGTTAATAATAATGCTACTATAGCTTCTATTTTACTTTTCAAAACTTTACTACCCCCAATTTTTTTATTTGTCTATGTATTTAATCTTGAATATATAATCGTTACTCTTTCTGGGTTAAATATATCCCATATATTATACAGGCTGCACCAGCTATTAAAGAAATGGTCACTATTTCTCCAATCAACAGAGATAAAAGTATAGTGAACAGAGGTATAAGATTTAGAAATATTGCTGCCTTACTAGCATCCACATGAGACAGCACAAAATACCATGCAACATAGCCAAAAACACTGCAAAACAGGGCTAAATATAATATAATTAGCCATCCCTCTAATGTTATAAAAAATATCGAACCAAAATCATTTATAACAAACGGGATATAAAAAATTGTTCCAAGGGCGAAAGCGTATGTGTTCAATGTTAAAGGGTTGTATCTTTTTAACAATATTTTTCCAATTATAGAATATACAGCCCAACAAAATGCAGACAGCAGTATTAAAACATCTCCTATAAAACTGCCTTCTATATCAAGGTATCCATTGGTTACAATAATCGTCGCTCCAAGGAAACCTAGGATTATACCTGCAGCTTTTTTCAAGGTAAAACTTTCCCTTAATACCAGAAAAGATAAAATGGCTATGAACATCACATTTGTGTTTATTAAAACCGCGGATGTAGAAGCTGTTGTATACTTTATACCAGTAAATTGAAAAACATATAACAAAGTCACTCCTGTCAAAGCAAGTATCACAAAAGCAGGCAAATCCTTGTAATTTAACCTCCTTGGTTTCTCTTTTTTTAATAAAACCACAAGAAACATCAATGGTGTGGCCACCAAGAATCTTAAGAAACCTATATGTATGGGTGAAATATTCCTCGTCCCTATTTTTACTACTACAAATGATCCGGCCCAAACAAGGCTGACTAAGACAAGAATCAAAACATATCTAAGAGATGTTTTTGACTGCATTCATCCCTTCCCTGAATGCCTGTATATTTGTTTTTTCAAATTTTTTTGGTAAGCTTTCTTTTATTGTCTCCAATAATATTTTGCTATCAAATGGTAAAATACCAGTTGCTGCTAATGCTCCT
>JAGGYP010000024.1 GCA_021162485.1 Thermoplasmata archaeon | reverse complement strand
TGAATTGTTTCCCCCTTAAACAGTCTTTTTTATATTTCTATCCTTTATATTTATCTTTAAAAAGTTTATAAAACTTTCTAGTAATTAATTTAGTAAATTTCAAAAAGCACTAATCATATTCCCCTAGATAAATAACATTTAGATGGGCTCGTAGCTTAGATTGGCTGGAGCACCCGGCTGATAACCGGGAGGTCGAGGGTTCAAATCCCTCCGAGCCCATAAAAAATTTTTTAAGTTCTATCTCTACCTTGAAACCCTGATACAAATCGTTCAATATCGGATAGTTTAACACTTTCACAATCATTTAATATGTCTACAAGCTTTTCTTTTTCATCCCAGTTGGCGTAAAAATCTTTTTGTATCTTACTCAATCTTATCTCAATGTTTTTCTCCTCTATAAGTTTTTTTAACTGATCTATGTCCAGTTGCCTTAACAATTCCTTTTTCAACGACACCCATCAAACCCTCCTATGTGAGAATATTGAAACATAATTTCATTTTTATTTGTTTCTATTCTTTTTAGAAAAATATTTTAAACAAAAAACGTTTTAATAAAAAAATATTGAGGAAGGGATGGGAAAATGAGAAAATATTTGAAAATTATGTTAATAAATCTGCTTGTAGTGTCTATTTTGTTGGTTTCCCCTGTTGGTGCCGAACTTGAAAAACCATTTTTTGAAAAGGGGGATTACTGGATCTATGATGTCACTTTTTATAATTACTATGAAAATGGTACACAGTACATACAGGGTTTGGGCACTCTCAGGTCAGAGATTATCAAAAAAGATAAAATAACCATAAACGGGGAGACCTATAATATAGTTGTAGTAAATGATACCTTGACAGTAAACTACGTTGATGGAAAAAGGGAAATCTCTGTTATAACGCGATATCTAGATGAGGATTCTTTAGCTGTTTTAATGGAAGTTGAGAAAAATGCTGGAACATGGCAGGTAACAGAGGCGACATATGATCCACCGATTTTTTATTATGATTATCCGCTTTTTGTGGGGAAAAACTGGTCTATAGATTCTAATGCTACCTTCTCCCCATATGGTAACACAACCCGATATATTGCATTTTGCGAGTGTATAGGCAAACAAAATATTACTACCAAGGCAGGGAAATTTGAGAACTGTTATGTAGTGAGAAGAGTAGAACCATCGTATATTTCAAATGATACCTATCTTTCCTACTATTTCGCAATTCACCCAGATGCATATGTTTGTTTCTTTGAGGAATACCTTACAAATCAGACAGGTGAGAATATTCTACTGAGTTTTGCAAATCTTACATCCTATTCTTATAGCCCAGGTAAAGAATCTGAAAAAACACCAAGTTTTGAGATAGCAACAGCAATATTATCTCTGGTTATGATTTACTTATTCTCAAGAAAAAGAAAATAAAAAAATCTATGTTTTTCTCAGTGTTTCTGTTAAACCTGCTGCGGATAATAGAGCTTGTAAAGCTTGATGATATTCTTCTGGCTTAGAATTCAACAATTTTAATGCATACTCTTTAAGAAAACCTCCGAACTCTGCCTCTGTATCAGAATATTGCCATCTTTTATCTCTGGCTTTGTTTAACGCAAGCAAAAAAGCATATGCAATGGCTTTTGCACGTGTATCATCAGGTTTGTTTTTCAAAATTATAAGTGCCTTTTCCAACCCCTCCGTTTTGTATGCCTTAGCTACATTATCAGCAAAACTTGCTATCTTGGATAAGTTTTCATATTTTGGCAATTTTGATAGCATGTCTTGCTTTTTTTTATACTCATATGCCATAGAAACTATGTCAGAAGGTTTTTCTTTTCTGTTGAAAAATTCATGAGCTATGTCTTTGTCATCCAGTATTTCCTCCAAAAAAGGTAGACCATATTCCTTCCAAAATAATTCTAACAGCTTATTTGGCGTCATATTTGAAACAATCAAGGGGGTTTGTAGTTTATCCAATATGAACTCAATTGATACCTTTTCCACATCATTGGGATACAAAGTCTCTATAAACGCGCTGGGATCATCACCAAAACAATTTCCATCTAGTATAAACAGTCTCCTATTCATATTTTTTATCTTATCTATCATTTCTTTCTCGTTTTTTTCAATTAGCTCATGATCAGAGATAATTCCTCTGAAATACTCATCTAAAAATTTTGTTTCAAGATTTTCTAAATCTTTTTTAACACAGTTTGAACATTTGTTTTTGCAGCTTTTTATAATTGAGGGTATAACTTTTACATCTAGGCTTCTCTTTTGATCAGGCTCTATCATGTATTTTGAAATTTTTGAAAAGGTGTTACCTGTTGCGCATTTTTTGCATATCAAAAAATCTACTCCATTGTACATCCATTTTATTTTTAAACAACCTAGTTCAGATTCTTCTTTTTTGTTGATATGTGCACATGCAAATGTTTTATCATCTAGTTTTCTCAAACCAATGTTTCCAGCTAAAAACTCTATAAACTCCTCTGGTGGTTTTCCTTCTAAGCCAGTGCAAACAAACCCCTTGTCCCAGGAATAAATGTGCAATTTTTTCTTTAATGCAATATCTCCTATACCAAGCAGTCTAAGTAAAGGGTTGTTGATATATTCTAGCGCAATTAGTTTCTTTTTATCTGCTTTTCCTCTAACAGCATATTTAAGCTCCTTTCCATTAATATTTACAGATGCTAGATAAGGGGCTTTTTCAGAATGTGCTATAGTCATTACACCAGCTATTGCGCCTATTAAATCTTTTCTTTTTGAAAGTTTTTCTAATTTATCCCTGTTATCAGCGTATCTAAAAAGCTTTTTTATTTTGTTTCTAACACCATCAAAATAGCATTTCCTGCAACTTTTGTTTCCACAGTCAGGCAATATACTAAATGGGTTTTCTAACACTTTTTTTGCATTTTCAATTATCTTGTTTTCCTGTGTCTTGGAAGCTGTTTTTATGAAAGAGGAACCTATTTTTTTGGCCATTTAAATTTCTAAAAAGACTAACTCATTAAGTAGATTGTGGTTGGATTGCTCTCTCTACAGTTGTTACCTGTTGGGTTTTTTCTGATAAGCTGAGTTTTCCAACAGTCCAGGCAATTGATCTTTTTATCATCCACATATTATAGTTGGGTATTGGTATGCCTTCTTTCCATCTATACCATTTTCCTCTTGCATTTATTCCTTCTTCTATTCTTGACTCATTGTCACTTAAAACCTTGTCTATTCTCCAGCTCCATAGTTCTGGATGGGGACCAAATAGCACTACCCTGCCTTTCCCATATGTTGTGGCAATGACAGCATATTTTCCCTTTAAATTAGTTTTCACCATGCCTCCTCCAAAAACAGGTGGTCTATGGATTGGAGCGACCTCAGATGGCTCAGTAGCATATGTTGCAAGCACGACTATTCTACCATATTTTTTATCATGTTTGTGAGCTGGTATAAATGCTGGTCCACCAAAATAGTTGATACTTCTAAGTGAGCCATAGAATCCTTTGAATATAGGGTTAAGAGAATGTTTTATATGTATGAGCGCTGGTATACCAAGGCCATCTTGTAAATAGTATTGCGCCTCATTTAAAACAGTTTCATATGCATACAGGTTTACTATACCCATGGTTTTTATAAAAGGCCATCCAACAACAGGATTTTGACAAGCGATTATCGCTGCTCCACATGTTCCAATATACCCGCCACCATTTTCTACAAATTTCCTCATGTTATCTTTCCATCTATTGTTATAAAACATGTCAAGAAAACTTTCTAACATGTAATATCCATTTCCTGGTAAAACTAGGGCATCATATTTCTCCAACTTCCCTTGTATCACATCTTTAAACTCTACTATGGATGCTTTAAACTCATATGTTTTTCCTCTATACTTCCATTTTGCACCGTCTAAATATTTCAGCAGCAGAGGAACTGCGGCAGATACATGAGCTGTAGAGTTCCATGCCTTGTATACCCCAACATGTATTGTTTCATCTGCCTTCCCCCATCTAAAAGACCCAGCATTTAATGGTACTAGAATGCTAGACAAAAGTAAAATTACTATCAGAATTGGCAATATTTTTCTATCTGCCTCCCACACCATAAACCTAGAATATCAAAAATATAATATAGATTTTTCTAAATTTTAAAAAGAAAAAATATTTTATTTCTGCCTAGCCTATTACAGATTTAGTGAGTATAGATG
>JAGGYP010000073.1 GCA_021162485.1 Thermoplasmata archaeon | reverse complement strand
ATTTTTCACTTCTTCTATAGTAAAACTACCTGATAAACCTTTTTGCATAGCTCTGATATCACCATTTTTATCAGTTGCAACAGTTAGTCTAGCATCTGCTATTTCTTCTTCATCGAGAACTGGATCTATTACTATAGCATTATTCAACTTAATTGATGTACAAGAGATAGGTGGGTCTTTAGACAAAGGTAGTTTGAAATTTTCTCCGAGTTCAAATCTTTCTGCTGGAACAGTAGATGTATACAATGCTGCAAGAGATGCTAATAGAGAGGCGTCAAAAAGATTGCCGTCCTGATCTAAAACATGTATATCTATGAATATGATCCATACCTTTTCATTAGGCTCTATACACAATTTGTCTAAATGTATTATCTCTGATTCTCTTATTCCCCTATCTACAACTCTTGCTAATTCTATCGCCTCTTTACCTGGTGGTCCTGCCTCAAAGTCTGGAGATGCCAATGGTATAAGCTCTGCACTTGTAGTAAGCACACCCATATCTGGCGAATCTGGATAAGGCTCACCAACATCCATTTTTATTCCAACTAGTACCTGTGTATTCCCTATTTTAACCTTGGCTGATCCTTCTGCCTTACGAATTAAACCAGTTTCAATTTTTATCGGTCTGTATTCATCAAAAGTTCTTCCATCGATTCTCTTTCCCTCGGAAATCAGTTTGTAGATGAAATCTTTCCTTATAGAGGGTACAACAGATGATGACATTTTATTATTCAACCTCCAAGACTTCTTCATATTTCTTGAGCAGAGCTTTTTTTTGCATATCGGATACAATATGACAGCCTTTTATAGCGAGATCCAAAGCCTTTTCAAATTCATCATATGTTAGATGACCATCCATTTGCAGTAGAAGTATCTCATCTGTTAGAGGTGCTATGGCAACTGGCATATCTGCTTCTCCATAGTTGTCCTCCTCTTTACAAAGGTCTAAAATCACTTTTCCCTCCACCTTACCTGCAGCACATGCAACCGGTATATCACGCATGGGTATACCTGCATCTGCTAATGCAACACCTGCAGCTGTTAAACCAGCGCATCTAGTACCAGCATCAGCGTCCAGCACTTCAATGTTTACATCTATAGCAGCTCTGGGAAACTGTTCTGTTAGTATCACCCTTTCTAAAGCCTCTGAAATTACTTTAGAAATCTCAATGCTTCTTCTATCAGGCCCTGGTCTCTTTCTATCCTCAACACTAAAAGCAGCCATGTTGTAGCGTGCATTTACAATTGCTCTACGTGGATCCTGTATATGTTTTGGCAATGCCTCTCTAGGTCCGTATACTGCTGCTAATATTTTGTTTCCTCCCCATTCTACATATGCTGATCCATCTGCTCTGTAAAGCACACCGGCTTCTATCTTTATAGGTCTTATCTCATTTGGTTTTCTTCCATCAATTCTTTTGTTGTCCTTGAAAAGCACAACATCTTCTGGTTTTTTCATTCCCATTTTTTCTAACTCCTACTTTTTAATAATTTTTCAATCCTCACGGTTAACCCTTTTGTATGGGCTTCGGCTTCTATTTTTCTTATGGCACGAGTTGCTTTTTCCACTCCCTCTATTCTACCATCAATCCATATCCTACCATTTTGTCCTACTATTATCCTACAGCCAGTGTATTTCTTTATAAGGGAAATCATTGTTCCTTTTTTTCCAATAACTCTAGGTACCTTTAATGGCTGGATTTCTATAATTTGCCCTCCATTCAGCTTATGTAAACCTCTTTCTTTCATGGTGAGCAGTATCTTTTTAGTTTCATCAACTAATAATATCTTAGCTAGGATTGCATCAGCGTATTTAAGGTATTTGCTTGTTTCTCCAAGTTCAACATGCCAGGGCACCTCGTTAACATGCAGAATAGCAGGATAAGGGGCGTTTATATCAACTAACCAGTTGGTTGGTGAAATTTCTGTAATAACTCCGATAATGGTATCGCCTGGTATAGGATCATAAACACCGCTTAATGGGATGATGTTGATAAAATTGGCTTGCCTGCTTATCAAACCTAGGCGTGTTGAATATATTTTTCCATTTTTTTCAAAGGTTCCTCTACCTGGTCTGAATATTTTTGCATCGCCAACAATCATACTAGGTATTGCTATCTTAGGTTGTTCGTCCATGTAAAATCATCTCTTATGATATTTAGAATTATATAAACCATTAACTATTTTTCATTTTAAAATCTTTGTTTCAACATTTCCTTTGGTGATATCATTTAGTTTATCATAAAAATCAATTTGTATACCGGCTGGTATTTGGATTACTCCAAGCCAAGATCCATCTGCCTGCCATTCCTCTTTTAAAAGTTTTCCAAGGTTTCTTACAACACCATAGGCTTTACCTATAAACTGGGCTGGTATCTTTACAGCGACTTTAACCTGTTCAATAGATATTGGGATCAATGGTCTCAATGCCTCAATTACAGTATTAACCTGCTGATCAACTGGTTTAAAAGGATCTATATGGATACCAGCCTCTTTAATCGCGAGCTCTATCCTTTGCCTCGGATGTGGCAGTTTTGTTTGAGGATCCATAGAATTCTTTACAATAAAATCTATTATCTTTTTTCTTTTTCGCTCCTGCATCTCTCTTCTCTGCTCGGTTGTAAGTTGAATTTCTCCTTTTAATATGATTGTTTTTGCAATTTCTACAATGTCCTTGGTTCCAAATTTTTTCTCAAGTAATTCCTCAGGTGCATGCTCTCCTTTCTTAGCATCTTTGAAAATCGCATCAATAGCTAAACTGTTGAGTATATCCACCTCTTTACCATCTATAAAATCAGCAGCAGCTTTAGGATCTATAAGAATTTCAAATCGATTTTCTCCTTCTTTAAGACGAGCTATAACAGCTTCTTCTAAACTAACCAACTTATTTTCCTCCTAATGCTTTCTTTACATATTCTAACGTTTTTTCAGGAGGAAGTTTATGGAACTTTACACCTTTTTCAACTAAACCTATCTCTATTGCCTCAGGATTTACTTTTCCATTATTACCTTGACTGAGCGCTTTTATCCCTAAAATTATCGCCTCATCTCTGCTCATGTTTTCTTTGTAATGTTTCTCGAAAT
>JAGGYP010000038.1 GCA_021162485.1 Thermoplasmata archaeon | reverse complement strand
TTGGTGTACCTGGAAGTGGAATAGAAATTCTAGCTAAACAACTAGCAACAGTAGGAGACACACTATATTTTTCCACAGATGAAACAAGAGACAAAGTGTTGGATACAATGCAGAAATTCGGATGGCCAACAGAAAACGTCGAAATAGTTGACATAGCCTCCCTGTTTTCAGAACATATACTAAAAAGCCAGGAGGAAAGAATAGAGGCTTATAAGAAAAGAAGTAAAGTAGACCTAAAAGAACTGATATCAGAGAGCTCATATGGGATGCCAGGCATTAAAAAAAGCGAAACAGATTTTCTAGCACTACTACTAACAAAGGCCATAGAAAAGCTATCGCCACCAGAAAAAACAATTATTAACTCCTTAGACTTTTTCCTAGAGCATTACCCAGAGGAAGATGTATTCAAGGTGATACATGCTCTTAAAATGCGAAATATGAAAGCAAAAACAGCTCTTTTTCTCATAATGACCAAAGGAATCCATTCACCATCATTTGAGAGAAAAATGGAAACAGTTGGAGACTGTGTGATAGAATTAGAGGTGAAAAAAAGAGGATCAAGCTTTGACAGATACCTCTCTGTTAAAAAAATGAGAAACTATGCGAGGAAAATAGGTATAGCAAGCTATACTATAGAAAATAATGGCTTTGTGTTAGAAACTATAGAGCGGATAATGTAAAATTTATCATTTTATTTTCCATTCCAAACAGCAAACCCATAGCAGTTCAAGTATCAAAGCTATTGCTGGCGGAATTGAAGAAGGAGCATCAAAAAGTGAAAAAGCTATTAATAATGCCAAACCCTCATTTTTAAAAGATGCAAACAGAGAGTAAGAAATTACATCTTTCCTCCGCATACCAAACTTCTGCCCAAGAGAAAGAACCAATGAACCCACAGCAAAAGTCCTTATAAACATAGCTACAAATAATAAAACAAGAATGTAGGAGTTATACAGAAGGAAGCTCTGGTTTTTACCCATTATCGAGAATACAAGTATAAAAAAACAAATGTTTGTTATAAAATGTATTTTCTTTTCAGATATCTTTATCTTCATTATCAACCTAGAAACTAGTAACGGGAGAACTATCAGTAGCAAGATATTCTGAAGTAAACCATATATGTCAATAATCTCGCTTGAGAATACAAATATCAAAACAGGAGTGAAAAGTATAGATATGAGATATATAGTAGATAAAGAAAAAAAGCTGAGCTTCACGTTCCCCTTGATTGCTCTTGTTAGTGGAGCAACCATTATAGCAGGTGGAACAGCAGCCATAACAACAAAACCATTCCATATCTCTTCTGGGAAAAAAAGACCTAGTAGGAGGATAATAGATGATAAAAAACCAAAGTTTAGTAAAAATGAGATTAGAAAATTTTTCCCTTCTTTTTTAAAATCTAATTGGCTGATTTTTACATTGGTTAAAGAAAATATCATGGCAATCATCAATGCGACAGTTGAGATCTCACTTGTATATCTTGGAAAACCACCTGTGACCAATCCTAGTATCATCCCAACTAAGATGAAAAAAGTAAGGCTTGAGAACGCAGCTTTCACCTTTGATGTGCTCATGGTTTTAGATGGTATAAATTATATCATATAATACTTTTTTAATTAGATTGAATAGTTTTATAAACTCAAGGTAAATTCTCATCTAATGGTGGTGAAATGATAGGATCCTTACCAAAGGAGATTTTAGACAGTCTTCTAGAAACTATGCCACTTGAATTCTCTGTTTTAGATGCCAATGACAAGGTCCTTGTCTGGAATAAGCATGAAACAAGGATTTTCAAGAGACCAGTTGGTGTTGTAGGGAGAGATGTTCGGAATTGTCATCCAAAGAAAAGTCTAGATAAAGTGGAAAAGATTTTGAATGAAATGAAAGAGGGAAAAAGAGACAAAGCGCGATTTTGGATAGATTTAGAAAAAAATAATGAGAAACGGAAGATATTGATCGAGTATTATGCTCTTAGAGATGAGAATGGTAAATATCTTGGTTGCTTAGAAGCTACACAGGATATAACAGAGATTCAAACATTGAAAGGAGAAAAAAGGCTTTTAGATTAAAAAATAAAGTTGGTGTTAAAGGTATGTCAGGTATGACAATATCAGAAAAAATATTAGCAAGGTCTTCAGATAAAAACAAAGTCGAGCCAGGAGAAATAATAGATGCCAAAGTAGATATGGCAATGAGTCACGATAATGCAGCGCTGGTGTCAAAGGTTTTTAATGAGATTGGTGTAAAAAATGTTTGGAACTCAAGTAAAATAGTAATCATACTTGATCATAGAGTCCCTGCGAATAATATAAAGGCGGCAGAAGCTCATAAAAGAATTAGAGAGTTTATCAAGAAACAAGGTATAAAGCATTTTTATGATGCTGGAGAAGGGATCTGTCATCAAGTAATGATAGAAAAAGGTCATGCAAGACCAGGCATGCTTGTTGTGGGAACAGATTCACATACAACAACTTATGGAGCAATAGGAGCTTTTTCCACAGGAATTGGAGCTACTGAGATGGCAGCAGTTTGGGCAACTGGTAAACTATGGTTAAAAGTTCCAGAAACTATTAAAATAAATATAAATGGAGCCCTGCCAAACCTAGTTACATCTAAAGATATTATACTTCATATTATAGGCAAGATAAAATCTGATGGTGCGAACTATAAAGCGATAGAATTCTACGGTGAGACAATAGATAAAATGAGTATAGAAAGCAGACTAACCATATCAAATCAAAGTATGGAGGCAGGTGCTAAAGCAGCTATTATTCCCCCAGATAATAAAACAATAGAATACGTTAAATCAAGGACTAAAGAAGGCTTTGACATTGTAAAAGCAGACAATGATGCAAATTATGAAGAAATTTTAGATTTTGATGTATCGAATTTAGAGCCTATGGTGGCATGTCCTCATACTGTGGATAATGTAAAACCAGTTAGAGAAGTTGCAGGGTTAGAAATAAACCAGGCTGTACTGGGATCCTGTACCAATGGCAGGTTAGAGGACCTAGAACTTGCAGCTAAAATAATAGATGGAAAAAATGTACATAAAAATGTAAGAATGATAGTCGTACCTGCATCTAGAGAGATCTATTTGAAAGCAATAGAGAAAGAAATCATTCAAAAATTTGTTAAAGCAGGGGCTATAGTAATAAACCCAGGATGTGGACCATGTTTAGGGGCACATCAGGGCATATTAGCTAGTGGAGAACGAGCAATAACCTCAACCAATAGAAACTTTAAAGGTAGGATGGGTTCACCAGATTCAGAGGTCTACCTTGCTTCACCAGCTACAGTTGTTGCATCGGCTATGAAAGGAAAGATCACGGATCCAAGGGATCTCTAAAGTGTTTTCTCTAAAAGCATATCAAGTAGCAATTTTTTTCTAACTTCTTCTGCTACATCTTCACCAGCCAATATTTCTGCTAGTTTGAGAGCAAATAGCATTGCAGTTGCAGGACCTCTACTCGTTATAATATTTCCATCTTGTACAACAAGTGAATTGTCCACTATTGCACCTCCTTCTCTAATTTCATCCTCCATACCAGGGTAGACAGTTGCTTTTTTGCCGTTTAATATACCTGCATGAGCCAATACCGTAGGAGATGCACAAATAGCTGCGATTATCTTGTTATTCTCAAATGCATTTTTTAATAAATTAATTACTCTTTCATCTTCTCTCAGATTTATATAACCTGGTGCGCCTCCTGGCAAAATTAGTGCATCATACTCATTTATGTTTACATCATCAATATTCTTATCCGGCGATATCTTAACATTATGAGACCCCTCTATAGCTTCATTTTTTGTTCCAACAATATCTACATCGATGTTGCATCTCCTTAGCACATCTACTACAGTTAAAGCTTCTATCTCCTCAAATCCTGGAGCAAATATAACAGCTGCTTTGCTCATTATTTCACCTCCTACAAACAAATCCAAATAACTTTTTAAATCTCTTTGGATTTTAAAATTTTATGGAAGAAATCAGCATAAGATCCAGTAGGAGAGAAGAGCTAATTGATATCACTGCTGAAATTCAGAGAATAGTAGATGAAAAAGATATAGAAGAAGGTTTTGTAATAGTTTATGTACCTCATACCACAGCAGCTGTTACAATAAATGAGGGAGCAGATCCAGATGTACAAAGAGATCTCATAAACACGTTAAGTAAACTGATTCCAAAAAAAGGAGATTATATGCATTTAGAAGGAAACAGTGACGCACACATCAAAACCTCTCTACTTGGACCAAGTATAACTATTCTTGTACAAAACAAAAGACTAGTTCTAGGAACATGGCAGAAAATATTCTTCTACGAGGGAGATGGGCCACGATATAGAAAGATTTTTGTAAAAGTTTTTTCCAATGGTGAGAAAAAATGATTTATTATATCCATGGATATCAATCCAGTCCTGAGAGTGAAAAAGGTAGATTATTTAAAGAAAAATTAGGAGCAATACCAGTTAAATATAGAGATTGTAAACCAGAGGATCTTGTTATAAAAGAATGCATAGATAGAATTAAGTCAATAATCTCAAAAGACAAGGATATAGTATTGATAGGATCATCTCTTGGTGGATATTTAGCTGCTAAAGTAGCCCTTGAAATAAAAATAAAGGGGCTCATATTGTTAAACCCTGCAATTGTACCGCCAGATGCGAGCAAAAAGGATATAGATTTACCTAAGAGGATACTAGATGAAATGAAAGATGAAAGGTTGTTCAAAACAAAGTTACAATCGGATATTTTTATATTATGTGCCACAGAGGACAAAGTAGTTCCTATGGATTGGATACTAGGCTTTGCAATGGCGCAAGAAGCAAAAGTAATGTTTATCAAAGATGATCATAGGTTTAGTAAAAATATGAAAAAGTTACCAGATATTATATCTAAAATCATTAAAGTTTTTGATAAATAAGTTTTTAAATAGTATAAAGCTACCTCTTTGATGATTTATCATGATAAAGGGAAGAGTGTTAAAATATGGAGATGACATAAATACAGATGTAATATTTCCTGGTAGATATTTGGCTTTAACAGAGCCTGAAGAGATAGCTGCTCATGCCATGGAGGATTTGGATCCAGATTTTTTAAAAAAGCTAAACAAAGGAGATATACTGGTTGCTGGTAAAAACTTTGGCTGTGGATCATCAAGAGAACAAGCTGCTATTGCTTTAAAATACGCTGGGGTTGGAGCTATAGTAGCTAAATCATTTGCAAGAATTTTTTACAGAAATGCAATAAATCAGGGCATACCTGTTATAGAGTGCCCCGAGGGTGTTGAGGCTATTGAGGATGGAGATGAGGTTGAGATTGATTTAGATAAAGGGGTTATAAAGGATATAAGCAAGAATAAAATTTTCAATTTTAAACCATTGCCGGAGTTCATACAAAAGATACTGTCTAAAGGCGGTCTCCTGCCTTTTTTAAAACGATCCCTATAAATTAATAATATATAAGATATTTTTATATAATTAGAAATATTTATATATTAAACAAACATTTTTATTAAGTGATGAACATAAAAAAAATTCTCTTAGTTAGCATACTCATAGTAATTATTTTAACAATAAATCTAAGTGGATGTGTCGAAGATCAGGTTACAATCTCAATTGCTTGTTGGAATCTACAAGTTTTTGGCATGTCCAAAGCATCCAATGAAACACTACTTAATTACTATGCTGACAAGCTAGATGATTACGATATCTCCATTGTACAGGAAATAAGAGACAAAAGCGGCGAAGCAATACAAAAACTTGCAGATAAAATGATTGGATATAACTACGTCATAAGTGAAAGAGCTGGAAGAACATCGAGCAAGGAACAATATGCGATATTCTATAACTACAAAGTTACACTAATGGATTATTACGATTGGACACCATGGCTGCAAAACGAATTTGAAAGACCTCCATTACAAGCAACATTTAGTGTCCAAAACTGGACATTCACTATTTACACAATTCATACAAAACCATCTGATGTGTACAATGAGCTTACAAACTTAGAAAATCTGATAGGTAATCCGGATAGTGACACAATTATAATGGGTGATCTAAACGCGGATGGAAGCTATTATAATGAAGATAATATACAACATTTTACAGATTGGCACTGGGTGATAACAAATGATGTCGACACAACAGTAGGAGAGAGTGACAACACATATGATAGAATAATCATAAACGACTATGCATATAACAACTACCTATACGCTGGTGTTATGGATGATGTAACAAAAGAACAAAGTGACCACTACCTGGTTTATGCTGTATTCACTGCTGAAGAATCCTGATTCACCTAGTTTTTGCTCCTTTTATGCGATAACTTTATCAATTAGTAGATTACTTAATATACTATTTCTAGATTACAAATACTGAATTTATTACTGAGGAGGTAAGAAAATGGATAGATTAGACCTATCCAAATTACGCTACGGCACAGAGCTGGTTAAAAGAGGTTTTGCTAGAATGCAGAAAGGAGGTGTCATCATGGATGTCACCAATGCAGAACAAGCAATGATTGCTGAGGAAGCAGGGGCTGTAGCAGTTATGGCCTTGGAAAGAGTACCTGCAGATATACGAGCTGCTGGAGGAGTAGCAAGAATGGCAGATCCTACAAAGATAGAAGAGATAATAGACGCAGTAACCATACCAGTAATGGCAAAGGTAAGGATAGGACATTTTGTCGAAGCCCAAGCTTTGGAAGCTCTTGGAGTAGACATGATAGATGAGTCAGAAGTTCTAACACCAGCAGACCCTTATTATCATATAGATAAACGAAAATTTAAAGTACCTTTTGTATGCGGCTGTAGAAACCTTGGAGAAGCAGTTAGGAGGATATGGGAAGGAGCTGCAATGATTAGAACCAAAGGAGAAGCAGGAACAGGAAACGTAATAGAAGCAATTAGACACCAAAGAATGGTAACAACTATGATAAGAAAGCTAAAAGATATGAGTAAAGATGAAATTAGAAACCTTGCAAATCAGTACTCAGAAAGCTACCTGAGACTATTAAAAGAAGTGCTCAATCAAGAAAAATTTGATGACGATACAATTGTTTATGAAGAATATACATACAAGGAAATCAAAGATGGTATTTTTGAAATTTTAAACGAAATAAAAGATCTACAAAGGCTGCCTGTGGTTAATTTTGCAGCTGGTGGTATAGCAACACCTGCAGATGCCGCTGCTATGATGCAGCTAGGAAGCGATGGCGTATTTGTTGGGTCAGGTATTTTTAAATCCTCAAATCCAGAAGCTAGAGCCAGAGCTATAGTAGAAGCTGTTTTGCATTATAACGAACCAGAGATCATAGCCGAGGTTAGCAAAAACCTAGGTGAGGCCATGAGAGGCATAGAAATAGAGCAGATAGCTCCACAAGAAAGATTACAAGAAAGAGGATGGTAAAAGGGAATGGTGGAGAATGAAAATCGGAGTACTCAATATACAGGGAGCTATTTCAGAACATTTTTCAATGATAAACAAAACATTCAGAGAGCTTGAGATAAAAGGAAAAATTATTCTTGTGAAAAACAAAGAAGATATTAAGCAGATAGATGGGCTAATATTACCAGGAGGAGAAAGCACTACTATTTCTAGACTAATGTTAAAAACAGGCATACATGATATGATTTTAAAAAGGGTGGAAAACAAAGATTTACCAATAATGGGAACATGTGCAGGTTCCATATTGCTTGCAAAAAAGATAAAAAACCAGCAAAAAAAGAATATTAAAACCTTAGAAATAATGGACATGGAAATAGAGAGAAACGCTTTTGGAAGGCAAAAAGAATCTTTTGAAACAGATATCAAGATAAAAGGCCTAGATGCACCGTTTCACGCTGTGTTCATAAGAGCACCAATAATAAGAAAAACATGGGGCAGCTGTAAACCGCTGTCAAGTCTCAATAAAGAAACAATAATTGCTGCCCAGCAGGATAACCTAATAGCTCTAACATTCCACCCAGAATTAACAGATGACACAAGAATGCATAAATATTTTTTAAAAATAATTAAAGAATGAAAAATTTTTTATGCTTTCATAATAGCTGCAAGGAATACTCCAAGTGCTATACCAGCACCAACCAATGCGCCAACAACCGCAACCACTGCTGTGACTACTATGCTACCAGTCCACCATGGCACGGCAACCATGGACATTCCATAGTAGAATACAAAGCCAATAATTAGACCAAGCACCACCAGTATTACACCAACGGCTCTGCTTTTACCAGAACCAAAGTATGCAGTGAATATACCTGCTACAAAGCTACATATCGCAAATACTAGCGTCAGCATTCCTAAAAATGTTCCCAACAAAGGACCCATTTCCTAATTTTACACCTCCTAAAATTTTGTTCCAGTTAATGTTTTGGTATCTACAACACCTTTTATAGATCTAATTTTATTCACTACTATATTCCCTAGTGTGTCAAAGTCCGGCGCTTCTATTTTTGCTATCAAATCATATTCTCCAAAAAGTGGATGAAGCTCTACTATCTCTGGTATCTTTAAAAGAGCATTGTATACCTCATGTTCATGCGCCGGAGCTGCGCTGACAAGGACAAATCCTATTGCCATCTTTCCAAACTCACCTTAGAACCATTATATACTACACAAATATAAACTTTATCAAAAATATTACTCAAGTGTTGATAGAATTATTTTTTATTCTTGAGGATTAAATTGTACCTATTCATTGAAATATGATTTTACTCGATACAGCAAATTCAACATTCAAACAGCTAATCTTACCATCCAAATCCAAATCATCAGTTAATATCAATCAAATCGGAACCCATCAACCAGCCATCTATGTACATGTCGACAAGAGCAAATAACCACAAGTCGTCATTCCATACGATATCTTTACTGCCCTTAACAGCCGTTATAAGAAACGTAGTTTTCGTTATATTATATTCTATCCAAGGAGGCTCAGTGCTGTTCCAATCGTAATTAATATAAACCGAAGCTGGAAGATATTTGCACTCTATCTCAATTTTATGATGTCCAATGCCAAAAATAGCATAGTTTATCCTGAATGCAGATTTGCCATTATATTCACTACTGACATCCTTTAGGTCAATGTGATAACGAAAAATAGGACCCCAGTAATACGGCAGTGTTTCATTGTTCTGCTTATCGTTTTGCAATTTACTAATATCAGATTTTTCAGCTACAAGTTTTGCTACAGAATTTCTTCCACCTGTAGTTACACCTGTAATTCCAAAGCTTGTACAAACCAGCAGACCTACAACGACAAAGGCAACTATTTTTCTCATTTTTTATTTTTAACCCCCATAAACAAGGTTTTTTTGACTCTATTTAGTATATATATGTATAATAATTTATAAATTTATCGATAATTTATGATATTTATAAGGTTTTTAAAATATTTTCTAATTTTGTTCCTTCATACCAAGCCACCATATAAGCATACCACAATCTCAGATGTATCGAAAGTGGATGGGGAAGGGTCTCAGAGGTGGTGAGGAGAG
>JAGGYP010000066.1 GCA_021162485.1 Thermoplasmata archaeon | reverse complement strand
TTATAAACAAAAAAAGATTATTGAAATTGTTTTAAAATAAATGCGAATGTTTTTTTGTTTAAACTGTATAGCATTTTCTTATGAAATTCAACCCTAGGGGCGAGAAATACAATAATGTTATCGAAGAGTTAGAAAAGATTAGGGAAATGGATATACATTTTGATAGTAGCAGAATATTAGGTTCTATGTGTACTAGGCCGCATCCTATTGCGGTGAAGGCTTTTGAAATGTTTATTGAGACAAATCTTGGTGACCCCGCACTTTTTCCAGGAACCAAGGAGATAGAGAAAAGACTGGTAGAAATTATGAAAGATTTTACAAATGCTCCATCAAATGCCATGGGTTTAGTTGTGAGTGGTGGAACAGAGGGCAATATTACTGCCATCAGAATCGCCAGAGCTCTTAGTAAAAAGAGAAAGGTTATTTTGCCAGAGGGTGCCCATTTTTCTTTCCAAAAAATAGCTTCTCTGATGAACATTAATCTTGATTTTGTCAGGTTGGATGAACATTATTGTACAGATGTTAACGAGCTTGAAGCAAAAATTGATAAAAATACTGCTGCTGTTGTTGCAATCGCTGGGTCAACAGAGCTTGGAACCATAGATAACATACCTGTTATCAGCGAGATATGCAGTGAAAAAAATGTTTTTCTTCATGTTGACGCTGCATTTGGTGGTTTTGTCATACCGTTTTTGAAAGAGATGGGGTATGATTTATATGATTTTGATTTCAAAATAGAAGGAGTGAGCTCTGTTCAGGTTGATCATCATAAAATGGGTTGTTCAGTCATACCAATGGGGATGTTACTAGTTAGAAACAGGGAATGGATTGAGGATGTTAGTATAGATTCGCCATATGTTAGCATACCTAAACAAGCTACTATATTGGGTACACGCCCTGGTGCTAGTGTTGCGGCAGCTTATGCTGTCATCAAATATCTAGGCAGAGAGGGCTATAAGAAGATAGTTGAAAAATGTATGCAATTAACAGAGTATACTGCTAAAAGGATTGAAGAAATTGGCCTAAAATTACCGGTTAAACCAGCATTGAATGTTATTGGAATAAAATTAAAAAACCCTAGAAAAGTTTACGAAGAACTATCAAAAAAAGGCTGGAGGGTAGCAAAAATAGAAAGAATCTCCTGTATAAGGTTGGTAATCATGCCGCATGTAACAAAAAATGCGGTAGACAAGTTTATACCTGATTTGGAAAAAATTTGTAAAAAAACAGGGGAGATATGAAAGATGTTGGAGTTGCTGAAAAAATCTTTATTAGAGGCGCCTGTTGTTAAAAAAGGTGATTACTACTACGTTGTGCATCCTATAACTGATGGAGTACCATATATAGAGAAAGAGCTGTTGGATGAGGTTACAGATGCGATGAAAAAAGAAATCGATAAACTTGGTGATGTTGATAGAATCGTTACTATAGAGGCGATGGGTATACCATTGGCCTCCGTTCTATCGATGAAAACTGGTCTGCCTTTTACCATTATTAGAAAAAGACAGTATGGTTTACCTGGAGAGGTATCAGTTGAGCAGGTTACAGGTTATTCAAAATCTAAACTTTATATAAACGGTCTGAAGAAGGGTGATAAGGTTGTTATTGTAGATGATGTTCTTAGTACAGGGGGGACGTTAAAAGCAGTTTTGACAGCATTAAAAGAAATGAAAGTAAATGTTAAGAAGGTTATAATTGCAGTGGATAAGGGTAAATTCGCTGAGCGGATTGAAAAGGATTTTTCTGTGCCCATCAAAACCCTTGTAAACATAGATGTATTAAATGGAAAAGTAGTTATCCAATAAGTTGCATATAGATTTAATAGGTGAATTAATTGCATGCCTGAGAAAATTCCACAGCATACGCATTGTCCCATCTGTGGGAAAGCTATACCGGTTAGTGAAAGTTTTTGCTCCGATGAGTGTAAACAGAAGTATCAGCAGATGTTAAAAAAGAGAAAAATGCTTGTTTATGTGATGTATGCTACAATAATATTCATAATAGTGGTCTTCACATTATCATACTACATAGGTTAGGTTTAGAACTCACCCAACTCTTCTTGTAAATCTATTACCATCTCAGATAGCATATCCTCAAAAATCTGGTTTCTATATTCCTTCAAAGAACCATCAGACATTCTCACACGGGCAACAAAATCTTTCCCATCCCTAACAATCTCTATGCTGCAAACTTGCTCCATATAGTTTCTCTCCCTGTTGCTTCTAAACGGAATTTGATAAAGTGTATTTATAATTTTTGTTATTTCATTTTTGCTACCATCGACAAATTAATATGCCTTTATCATATTTTTAATGAAAGTAGGAGGCTTTTTGATGAATATTAGACATGCAGTTGTAGCGAATCAGTTTTACTCAGGGGATAAAGAACATTTGGTTAGAGAGTTAGAGAAAAGCTTCTTAGACAGGGAAAGAGGACCAGGAAAGTTGCCGGTTATAGGAAAAGGTGAAGAAGAGATCCTAGGTGTGGTTGTTCCACATGCTGGCTATATGTTCTCTGGCGCCATAGCAGCACATTCATATTATAAAAT
>JAGGYP010000105.1 GCA_021162485.1 Thermoplasmata archaeon | reverse complement strand
TATATAATAAATGAAAACAACCTGCCACCTAATAAACCTGCCAAACCATCTGGTCCAACCTCAGGTAGAGTTAACGTTGAATATACATACAGGGTTGTAACCACTGATCCAGAGGGGGATCAGATATATTATCTGATAGATTGGGGAGATGGGACAGATAGTGGATGGTTGGGACCATATGAGAGTGGAGAAACAATAGAGGTTAAACATAAATGGACTACCAAGGGCAGCTATCAAATAAAGGTAAAATCCAAAGACATGTTCGGTGCCCAAAGTGAATGGTCAGATCCACTACCAATAACCATGCCAAAATCACTTTACCAAGCATCTAGTATAAATACGATAAACAAAAAACACCCAATTTTCTCTTTGTACACCTTAATAAACCGATATTTTAATACGTTGCTAATTAATTTTGGATTACAGAATGAGCATTAGTGACATAATAGAGAAGCTTTCAGCAAATGAGAAAAAATTACTTCTACTTTTAGACAAACTAGGAGGAAAAGCATCCTTAGAGGAAATATTAGGGAGTAAAGAGTTTAAACAACAAGTCGAGGTAATGAATGCATCTGCTTGGCTTCAATCAAAAAAACTGGTAGAAATAAACGAGATAACAAAAACCTCTTACTCTCTAGATAAAGAAGGTTTAAAATTCTTGAAAGAAGGTTTACCTGAAAAAAAAGTCCTGTTGTTCCTGCTAAAAAATCAAGGATATGCAACTTTAGATGATATAAAGAGAAAAAGTGGAATTGATAGCAATGAGATCTCCATAGCTATTGGCTGGCTAAGAAAAAAGGGATGGGCGGATATTTCCAAAGATAAAGACAAAGTAATTATTAAAACAACCAAAAAGGGTGAAAAAGCTGCAGAAACCAAAGATGAAGACGAGGAGATCCTAGAATATCTTTATAAAAACCCAAACTCGGAAATAGAGGAAAACAAAATCAAGAATTTGAAATCAAGAAAAAATGTGATAAAATCCAAGCTTACAAAAGTGTACATAATAAAGCTTACAGAAGCTGGCAAAGAAGTTGCTAAAAGTGGAATAAAAATTGAGGAGGAAATCTCACAAATTACTACCAGGATAATAAAAAATGGTTCTTGGAAAAAGGCAAAGATTAGACCATATGATATACATGCGTTTGTACCAAGTATCTACGGCGGTAAACAGCATCCTTTAACATTTTTGATAGAAAAGATAAGAAAAATATTTTTATCCATGGGTTTTGAAGAGATAGAAGGGAATTTTGTAGAAAGCTGTTTTTGGAATATGGATGTACTGTTTATACCACAGGATCATCCTGCAAGAGATATGCAGGATACCTTGTACTGTGAAAAACCTTCTAAAATTAGGATAGAGGATAAAAAAATACTGGAGAAAATAGCAAATATTCATGAAAATGGTGGCAACACAGGCTCTATAGGCTGGCATTATAAGTTCTCTAGAGAAGAGTGTGAAAAGGTTTTACTGAGAACACATACTACTGTGAATACTATAAGATACCTGTATGAAAACCCTGAGCCGCCAAGCAAGGTATTCTCAATTGGCAGGGTTTTTAGAAGAGAGAATCTAGATTCCACTCATCTGCCAGAGTTCTATCAAATCGAAGGAATAGTTCATGAAAAAGGTGCTAATTTTAGACAGTTAATTGGTCTGCTTAAAGAATTTTATAAAAGAATGGGTTTTGAGAAAATCAGGTTCAGGCCAGCTTATTTCCCCTATACTGAGCCGAGTATGGAAGTAGAGGTTTTCTGGAATGGTAAATGGATGGAGCTTGGTGGAAGTGGCATTTTCAGACCAGAGGTTACTCTTCCAGCTGGAGTAAAGGAGCCAGTGCTTGCATGGGGACTTGGATTAGAAAGACTTGCTATGCTGAAATTTGGACTAAAGGACATAAGAAATCTCTATATTGCGGATCTAGAATGGCTTAAAAATGTTAGCTTTAAAATCTAGCCAAGCTCGTAATAGTACTCACCGATGTCTCTTTGCATTCTATCCATGTATGATCCAAGTTTGTTTACCCTTGGCCTTAGCGTATCCTCGTCTCTTCTAAATGTTATACCAACATTTTTCAAAAAAATGTTCATGCCCTTGTGTAAATCAAATGGTCCCTGTGCTATGCCATGTTTACCAGGTTCGCCGCTAAATACCATTAATGCATCGCTTACTAGATCTATGAAATAGACATCATGATCAACAATTAATGCAGATTTACCTAGTTTTTCTATCACCCTCCTTATAGTCCTAGATGCTGCCATTCTCTGCTCACTATCAAGATATGCAGATGGCTCGTCTATTAGATAAAGATCAACTTCTTTGCTTAAACACAATGCTATAGCTAATCTCTGCAGCTCTCCACCAGATAGTTCTTTTACCTTTTTCTCTAGCAGATACTTTATTTTTAATGGGTTGAAAACTTCTTCTTTTAGAAAATTTGATGCGAATATCTCCTCTGCATCCTGATATAATAGTTCTTTTACTGTACCATCAAATTGTGGTGATATATATTGTGGTTTGTAGCTGATCTTTATCTTCTTTTCAATCTTACCAGCAGTTGGTTGTATAACACCTGCTAATATCTTTACAAATGTTGTTTTTCCTATAGAGTTTGGCCCCACTATACCTACTACTTCTCCTTTTCTTATAGTGTTTCCTTTAACCTCTAGTTTGAAACCATTGTACTCTTTTACAATATCCCCAAAGCTTATAACTGGCTCCAGATCCTGTCTTCTTCTAGGCGGATGTGCATGGAACTCTATTCCCTCGCTGAACCTTATATTTTCTTCTTTTAGATAGCCCGATAAATAAGTATTTATAGCATGCCTAACTCCTTTTGGATACGCTACTACACCATAAGCTCCTTCTTCTCCATACATCAAATGGACGTTGTCGCAGAGAAAATCCAGTACAGCTAGATCATGTTCTACTACCATGACTTTTTTCTTCTGTGAGAGTTCTCTTATCAGAATAGCTACTTTTAACCTTTGAAATATATCCAGATATGAAGAAGGTTCATCGAAGAAATATATATCTGCATCTTTTAGAAAAGTAGCAGCTATAGCAAGAAGTTGAAGCTCACCACCAGATATCTCCTTTTTTTCTATATGTTTGTCTAGGATCTTATGCAGAGAAAATTTATCCACGATCTCATCAAATTTATCTCTCTCATCTGCTTTTTTTAATACATCCTTTATTTTTCCTTTCATCACTTTTGGCAGCATGTCCACATACTGTGGTTTAACAACATTTCTTATTATGTTATCTGCCAGAGCCTTCATATGCTCATATAAAGCTGTTCCCTTGAACTGTTCTAAAATCTCATCCCAATCAGGAGGATTATCAAATCTACCAAGGTTTGGCTTTATATTTCCAGATAATATCTTTATTGCAGTAGTCTTGCCTATGCCATTTTTACCTAGTATACCTACACATGTTCCCTCTTTTGGAATAGGCAGCCTAAACAATCTGAACCCATTTTTATCAAACTGATGGATGAGATCTGTTTCTAACTCTTGAGCTAGACCAACTATTTTTATCGCATCAAATGGGCATTTATGCACACATATGCCACAGCCTACACAAAGTTCTTCTGAGATAATTGGTTTTCCATCTTCTCCAATAATTATAGTTTCATCTCCGCTTCTAACCCTTGGACAATATTTTATACACTCCAAGGAACATTTTTTTGGTTGACATCTATCTCTCAATAATACTGCTATTCTCATTTTTAATTGTAGGAGATAAAAGGAGTTTATTAAAATATTTTGGTGTTTCTTAAACCTCTTTTTAGTAAATTTTATATAATTTAAAAATAACAACATTAATATATGAAATTAAAAATTATATTGACGGTACTGTTGATTATCATCTTGGTATCATCTTCTTCTCAAAGCTTGGTTTTTGCTAGCCAAACCAGAGAAAAAATAAAGCTGTCCCATCTTTTAGACAAACCATCTACAACCGGTTTTTTTGATAACCCTCCTCTTGGTGAGGTATATAGGATAACTGAAGAAGACGAAATAGCAGTCTTAGGTAGATGGAACTATGATTATGCTAAAAGTGTGAAAATTATCCAAGACAGTGGTCAGGACTATATGGCATGGAAAGAATCTCCGCATAGTGG
>JAGGYP010000008.1 GCA_021162485.1 Thermoplasmata archaeon | reverse complement strand
TCTTACTACTATATTAATCTAATTAATTTATTTATTTTTCGAGGTTTTATAATAGTGCTTTGTTATTATTGTTCTTATTAGCTCAGCAGCGAGCAGAGAGGTTTCTCCTTTATCGTATGCAGGGCAAACCTCTACTATATCAAAACCTATCAGTTTTTCTGCAAGTTCATCTATTATTTCTAGTAGTTGAAATGTTGTTAGTCCAAAAGGATGAGGCGTACTGGTGCCGGGTGCATAGGCAGGGTCTAATACATCTATATCAAGAGTCAGGTATATTTTTCTTTTACCAACGTGTTTTTTTAACTCTTCTAAAATGTTTTTCAATCCCGTTCTGTTGAGGTTAAAAATATCCATGCAAAACAACTTGTCCTTTAGTGCATTTTTATACTCATCTCTGTCTGCAGATCTAAAACCTACAACTGCTACATTTTTAATACCAATCTCCTCAGTAATTCTTTTTATAACACATGCATGGCTAAATTTTTCTCCCTCGTACTCATTTCTATAGTCAAGATGTGCATCCAGTGATAAAACACAGAATTCCTCTTTTTTCAGAGCTTTTATTATCCCCAGAGTAACAGAGTGTTCACCACCAATAGCAATTGGAAATTTTTCATCTTTTTTAAATCTTAGAACAGTTTTTTCAACTTCCTTGATCATATTCTCCGGTGAAAGATCTTTTACTGGTAGATCTCCAAAGTCATGCACTTTGAGGTCTCTAAAATCAACACCTGTTTCAAATCTATATGTCTCAAAATTCCAACTAGCCTTTCTTATTTCAGAAGGTGCATTTGTTGCTCCATATCTAAAGGTTGAAGTTTTATCATATGGTATACCAAATATTACAAAATGTGCATTATTATAATCTGAATCCGCATCTGCAAAAAAATTAGGAAATTGATCTATCATTTCTAACCTATCTTCTATACTCTCACTATCTTTCTTCTTCCAAGAGCTACTATGTATTGTACCTCTTTACCAGGTTCCAGTTTATCTTTTAACTCTTCTGGTATTTCCATTTCAAATGTTTCATAGGTTTCCATGTCCATAAGCTGAACTGTGTTACCAGTTATTGATAAAATTTGTCCAACTCTTTTGTCAATTATGGGCACAGGAACTTTGTGTCTCACTGGGTAGACAACGCTTCTTTTTTGTTCATCAAACACTCCTATAGCTTCTATTCTTGCCTTGGCTTCGCCATGTTTCCCAGGTTTAGAAGTTGTTATGCTTACTATTTTGCATGGCTCATTATCTATGACTATATACCTGTTTACTTTTAGCTCTCTTACTTCACTCATTTCTTTCATTTTATCTACTCCTCTTTTACTTTGTAAACTACATCATGTTCTCTTACTCTATCAATTACTTTTATACCGATTTCGTCACCAGGTTTTGCTACATCAACTGATTGTCTGTTTATCTGCATGCTTTCCACTTTTTGTTTAAAATCTGTTGTTGCACCTACTATATGTATTGTATCCCCGATTTTAAGTTCACCATCGGTTATTCTTATAGCAGCGACTCCTATTTTTGTGAAAAAATGCTCAACAATTCCTATTTTTTCTTCCACCATAAGAATTTCTTCACTCCTTTTTATTCATTAACTATTTCATAAATTGCTCTTTTGCCATGTTTTTCACATATAAAAGCTTCCCATATATCATCCCAATGCATTGGATTGTTACATACAGGACATGCTATAGATTCTATTATTTCCCTATGTTTTTTAACCTTGGTTTTTAGAACCTCAACTCTTATCTTTTTTTCCGGATTCATTGTATCCATCACATAAACTACTCCATCCTCTGGCATATATGGTGTATTGTCTTTCATCATTCTCTTTTTTTTGTAAGCTTTCATTTGTTGCTTGAATTTTTCTAATAGAGTTTGTCTCCTTCCCATTTTTTATCATTTCCAGTAATAATCTTATTTTTTATGTAGTTTTTGTTTTTGATATAGGTTTTTTGGGTTTAATTTATATTTCACTTATCAATTTAAGCTTATAAATAATGAACGTAGAAGAACTACCGTTTAGTAAAGATGTGCTTTCAATTTTTAAAGAGTGGGGAATAGAAGAATTTTACCCACCACAAGCTGAGGCTATACCCTTTGCTTTGAAGGGAGAAAACTTAGTACTTTCTATACCCACTGCCGCTGGGAAGAGTTTAGTGGCATATATAGCCATTCTCCATAAGCTTTTGAGAGAAGGTGGAAAAGCTTTATATGTTGTGCCATTGAGAGCGTTAGCAAGGGAAAAATATGAAGAATTACTCTTTTTTAGAAAAATAGGTTTCAAAATAGCTCTTTCCACAGGAGATTTAGATGAATCAGATCCTAGATTGGGAAAATATGATATTATTGTTTGTACATCAGAAAAAGCAGATTCTCTATTAAGACATGGGGCATCTTGGCTAAAAAATGTCAAAGTGCTTATTGTAGATGAAATACATCTAATCAATGATCCTACAAGAGGGCCAACCTTGGAAATAGTAGTAGCAAGATTAAGATTGATGAACAAAGATTTACAGATTATTGGTCTCTCCGCTACCATTAAAAATGCAGATGAGCTTGCTAAATGGTTAAATGCTAAATTGGTTAAATCAGATTGGAGACCAGTTCCACTCAAAGAAGGTGTAGGTTACGACAATGTAATAGAATTTACAGATGGAACTAAGAAGGTTTTACTAGTTGACACAAAAAAAGGCATAATACCAGCTTTAGTAATGGATTCAATTAATGAGGGAGGACAGGTTCTAGTTTTTGTAAACACAAGGAGATCAACAGTTGCCTTAGCTAAAAAACTGGCAAATGAGGTAAAAAAGCTACTTAGTGATGAGGAAAAGCAGCAGCTGAAAGAAATCTCTAATGAAATGCTTAGAGGAGAAACAGAACCAACAATAGTTGGAGAAACACTAGCAAAATGTATAGAAAATGGTGTAGCATTTCATAATGCAGGGTTATCAAGTTTTCAACGTAGAACTGTAGAAAAAAAATTTAGAGAACATATAATAAAATGCATAGTTGCTACACCTACCCTGGCAGCAGGTGTTAATATTCCAGCCAGGAGAGTTATCATTAGAGACCTGTGGAGATATGATCCTCTTTTTGGCATGAGACCTATTCCTATACTAGAGTACAAGCAACAAGCAGGTCGTGCAGGAAGACCAAGATATGATAAGATAGGGGAGGCAGTGGTTACGATAAACAATGAGAGGCAAAAAGATCAAATCCTATATGGGTACTTGCTTTCTGATACCGAGCCAATATACTCAAAACTGGGAACAGAATCTGCATTAAGAGTACATATACTATCTGCAATTTCCACAAATTTAGCAAACTCTATTGATGACATATATGATTTCATAGGTAATTGCTTCTATGCACAACAAGCAGATTTAAACATGTTAAAAGAGGATATAGATAGAGTAATTGAATTTTTGTTGGAAAACGAGTTTATAGAAAAACAAAACACATGGTATGTCTCAACATTGTTTGGAAGCAAAACATCCTCACTATATATTGACCCACTTTCAGCCTTAGTAATGAAAGAAGCTTTAGAGACTTCTCACAAAATAAAAACAGAACCTCTATCTTATCTTCATGCAATCTGTTCTACGCCAGATATGAAATCACTTTACATTAAAAGCAGTGATGACTGGGTTGAAGAAAAAATTGAAAGAAGACAAAATGCTATAATAACAGAGATTCCTAATTACTATGAATCAGAGTATGAATGGTTTTTAAGCTATGCAAAAACCGCTTTTCTCTTGGAGGACTGGATCAACGAGGTGCCTGAAAATGAGATAATAAAAAAATATGATATCGGTCCTGGCGATCTTTATAATATAACCGAGACAGCCAGATGGCTTCTACATGCAATGCGAGAATTAGCTAGAATATACAACTTCAACTGCGTGCCAGAGCTAACTGAGCTGATAGTTAGAGTAGAAAACGGTTGTAAAAGAGAGTTGTTAAACCTTGTACAACTTAGAGGTATAGGGAGAGTTAGGGCAAGGGTTTTGTTTAATGCAGGTTTTAAGACAATATCAGATCTTAGAAAAGCAGATATTGAGAGAATAGCAAAGGTTAAAACAATTGGTAAAAGATTAGCAGAAAGTATAAAAAAACAGGTTACATCAAAACGTGGAAGGGAGCATTTAGGTTAGTATGATAAGAGTAGTTGGAGTGAAAGGAAAAGTTAAAAGCAGAGATAACTTCATCAGAAAAGTAGAGGAGTACAGTAAGTCATTCAATGTTGCTATTCAGGTGGTTGATGCTGATCTTGTATATGGTTTTAATCATCTATATTCTGCAGCTCAACATGCTATCAGAGCAGTTAGAAGGGGAACAAATTCTATGAAATCTTTAGCTATGGAAATTTTACTTTATGCAGCTGGTGAAAGACAGATAAAAAATGCGATTGAGAAAATCGGGGTAAAAGATAATTCTAAAGGTTTTGTTTTTGTAATTGTGGATGATGTTGTAGATATAAAAGATGCTAAAGGAAAAATATCGGATGAAGAAGTAGATAAGATGCTAGAGGAGCTTCACTTGTTTAGAGATGATAGCGTGTTGAAGGGTGATAAAAAAGTACTGGAGAGATTTGGTATATCCAAAAACGAGCTTGACACAGTAGGAGAGGGTAGATACGAAAAACTTGTTCTTGAAAAAGTGGCAATGGTGGATATATTGAAATAGTTTTAAAACTAGATTTGTTTTTGGATTTTATAAGCCCGCATGAGGTAGTTTGGATATCCTGAAGGCCTGCGGAGCCTTCTACCCGGGTTCGAATCCCGGTGCGGGCATATTAATTTTAAAATAAAAATATATTATTTAATATATCGCATCTCTTCATTTTTTAATAAAAGAAGAGTTTATTATTATCAAATTCTATTTTGTATTTAGATGAGTATCTTTGTTATTTCTTCAAATGAGGACCCTGCGAGTACCAATATAAAAAATAATTTGCTCAAACAATCTAAATGGACTACATTAGATAAACAGTTTTATGATAACCCTGTCTATTTTAATGAAAATCTAGCTAATGTGTTTTTGGCAACAATAAATGATAGACACATACGTCATGAAAATTTAGACAAAGAGATAAAAGAGAAATTAAAAATCCAACCAGATGAGATAATTGTTGTCTCTAGACATAGAAGTAAAACAGGTGAACCAACTTTAACAACTCATCCACTTGGCAACTATGGAGAAGCAAAATTCGGCGGAAAACCTAGAACATTGGTTACCGCTATGCCAAGACTCATGACTTACTTGTTGAGGGTGTTAAATAAGAGTGCAAAGGAGGAAAAACTCTATCATGATGTATGTTTTGAAGTGACTCATCATGGTCCATATCTAGAAGTTCCAGCTATGTTTGTAGAAATTGGTAGTACTGAGGACGAGTGGAGAAACCCCTTACCTGGCAAAATAATTGCTAAATCATTGATAAAAGCTTTAGAAGCTTATACTAGCGATGAAAATCTTCTTTCAGATAACAAAATCGTTATAGGCATAGGTGGCGGACATTATGCCCCTAGATTCACAGAACTTGCTCTGAGCAGAAAAGCCGCTTTTGGTCACATGATACCAAGTTACCAAATTGAAGCTGGCAACATAGATGAAGAAATGGTTTTAGCAGCATTTAAAGCCACATCAGGAGCAGATGGGGCTTATATTCATAGAAAATCAATGAAAAAGAGCAAGGTACATTGGTTTGAAAATATTTTGGAAATGAATGGTATAAAAATCTTTAGAACAAAAGATTTTGAACCTTTACAATGATTTTATATACTTTTTTGCCAACATGTGAGCTTGTCTTATAGGCTCTGGTATTCTATATTTATGTACTTTTTTAACAACTTCAAGTGTTTTATCAAATGATATTTTATACCCTGGCGACACAAACACAGGTTTAACTCTTTCATTAGCTTTCACAGAAAAACCAATGGTTTTTCCTTTGTTATCAACAATTTTATTAATATTATCTGCAAAACTTTCTTTTGATTCTCTTCCATACAAAAGACCCTTCGCTACACCTATAGTTGGAATATCCAATATTATACCAGCATGAGAGGCTATCCCAATGCCATATGGGTGTAGTATGCCGTTCCCATCTATCATAATAACATCTGGTTTTTCCCTCATTTTATTAAACAATTCTTCTATTATCGGCAATTCTCTGTATGCCAAATATGTTGGAACATATGGAAAGCTTGTATCCATTTTGATGATGTTGTATTCGATAATCTCCTTGTTTTTTACATCCATTATTACATAGGCTCCACATGCTTTCCTGCTATTTATCTTAGAATATGCTACATCGATTCCTGCTATAGTCTCAATTCCTCCAACATTATCCTTCAAAATAATTTTTTTACTCAGTTCAATTTGTTCCTTTCTAAGTTTCTTAAGGGGGTAATTTGTTCTAAAATCTTCAAACAATACTTTTTCAAAATCCAGTATCTTACCATCCCTGATTTTAATGCCATCTTTCTGTAATCTTCTAATCTTATCTTCTATTCCCAGACCAAATCCGCCAAGAGTACCATCTGAGTTCACAATCTTATAACAGGGTGTATACTCAGGATCAGGATTCAAGTTTAATGCAACACCTACAGCTCTTGCTGCTACTATATCCCCAAGAGCTTTTGCTATAGCACCATATGTAGATATTTTACCACTTGGTATCTGTCGTGTAAGCTTGTATACCTCCTCGAAGAAATCAAACATATGAAAACTAAAAATATTTACCTAATGAAAACATTTTCCTTAAAATCAGATGATATCTATTGGTATAGACCTAGCTGGCAAACCTTGTAATCCCACGGGAATATGCATATTAAAAATTGATAACATGGAAATATCCTTGAAAACCTTGTATTCCGATGAAGAGATATTAAGAGAAATTTCAATTTATCCACCTGATAAAACTATTTTAGCTATAGATGCTCCATTGATGAGAGATGATAGCAAGCCTAAACTGAGATTAGCTGACAAGCTGCTTAAAAAATATGGTGCTATGCCTCCAACTATGAAAAGTATAAAATATCTTTCTATAAGAGCATCTAATTTATCAAGAAAGCTTAAACTCAAAGGATATAAAGTTATAGAAGTTTTTCCTACAGCAACTGCGAAAATATTAGGAATCTACAACAAAGAGTATAACAAGACAGCAGATGTTCTAGATATTGAACCTAAAAACAAACATGAGCTGGATGCTTACCTCTGTGCTCTAACAGGGAAATTATTTTTACAAGGGGAGACCATAGAAGTTGGAGATAACGAGGGAAAAATAATATTACCAAAAACCATTAATAAAAACCAATTGTGATAATCATGGCATGGGTTAAATTCCTTGGAACAGCTGGCGCTCGTTTTGTTGTTATCAAACAATTAAGAGCATCTGGAGGGTTATGGGTTAATATAGAGGATACAAACATCTTGATTGATCCAGGTCCAGGTTGCCTAGTAAAATGTAATTCCAGCAAACCCAGACTTGATCCAACAGAGTTAGATGCAATTATTTTAACACATCGCCACTTGGATCATTCAAATGATGTAAATGTTATGATAGAAGCTATGACTAATGGTGGTTTTAAGAAAAAAGGAACATTATACGCTCCAAGAGATGCCTTAGAAGGAGATGATCCAATAGTATTGAAATATATCCGAGATATGGTGGAAGACATAAAGTTACTCCATGAAAAAGGAACATATCAAATCAAAAATGTTACTTTTGAAACACCAATAAGGCATATTCACGGTGTAGAAACCTATGGATTAAATTTTAAAAATAAAAGAGAAAAAAATGTCCTTTCTATAATTTCTGATACAAGATATTTTGATGGCTTAGAAAAATTTTACAGAGGAGAGATATTAATCATAAACGTGGTTCGTTTCAAACCAATGAAAAACGTTGACCATCTATGCCTTGCTGATGCTGAAAGGATTATAGAGGAAAACAAGCCTAAACTAGCTATACTCACACATTTTGGCATGACCATGCTCAAGGAAAAACCATGGGAAATAGCCGAAGCTTTGTCTAAAAAACTGGGGTTAAAGATTATTGCTGCTAATGATGGTATGAAAATTGATTTAGAAAACATATAAAACTAGGGGAAACATTTGTTTATCATGATGAAACCATTGCTTTCACACTACTATGATATCCTGGAAAACAAAAGCATTGCAAAATATATTCTTTGCAAACATGTATCTGCAGAGTTTGACTCTAATGAATCAACAAATAAACTATGGGAAATACATGATGTAGCTATCAAAAAAATGAAAATAGAAGAGGTCAAATCAGAGAAATCTCTTTTAGATTTAAAAATAGAATTAGCAGATAGAATATTTCAAAAATGCATTTTTTGTGAAAGAAAATGCAAGGTTGATAGAAGAAAAAAAGTGGGTAATTGTGGGGTAAAAGAAAGCAGAGTGTCATCAGAGTTTCTTCATATTGGAGAGGAGTATATGCTTATTCCTTCTTACACGATATTCTTTAGTGGATGTCCATTTCATTGTGTATTTTGTCAAAACTGGGATATCAGTCAGAACCCATATTCAGGAGTCTATATAGAGCCAGAGAGACTTGCTGAGATGATAGAATATAGATACAAAAATGGTGCAAAAAATGTAAACTGGGTGGGAGGAGATCCTATACCAAATCTACCGTATATATTGAGAGTTCTAAAATATTGTAATGTAAACATTCCACAAATCTGGAATTCTAACATGTATTGTTCACTCGAGACAATGAAGTTGTTAGATGGAATAATAGATCTCTATCTCACAGATTTTAAGTATGGTAAAGATGCTTGTGCAAAACGTCTTTCTATGGTTGAAAATTATACAGAGATTATAGAAAGAAATCACAAGATAGCATATAAACAAGCAGAAATGATAATCAGGCATCTAGTTTTACCAAACCATGTGGAATGCTGTACAAAACCAATATTAGAATGGATAAAAGAAAACACTCCATATGCAGTTGTAAATGTAATGCCACAATACAGGCCGGAGTTCAAAGCCCCTAGCTATGATGATATCTCAAGATCTTTAAACATAGAAGAATTCAATGAGGCAATAAAATATGCAAAAGGTTTGGGATTAAACTTAGTAGAATAATATTAATTGTTTAGAACTGTCTATACCACCATATAGCAAATACAGCAATAACCCCAACAGCTATTATAGCACTCATAAGTATCCAATTTCCAACTATTAAGGATAGAAAACCTGTATCTTCGCCAAATACAGTTATATCAGCTTTAGTGCTTTCATAACCTTCTTTTTCCGCAGTTATCTCATAGTATCTATCATTCGTAATTGGAGGAGCTGTAAATGTTACCTTACCATTTTCATCGGTTGATAGATTTTTACCATTAAATCTAACAGTTGCATTTTCGACAATTTTTCCATCAGATGTTTTCACGATAACATCAAATTTTTCTCCAGCTTTTATTTTATCCTCAACTTCTATGGTTAGAGTTCTATCAACATCCATTATTTTTAGGGTTTTAAAACCAGGGATATAAAACATTTTTTCTGCAAATATCATTACAGTCGCCTGGCTAGATGTTATATTTGGTGCGATAATTTCTACCATGCCACTTTCATTTGTCTCATATATCTCACTTAGAGTCAGAATGCCAACAAGAGATACACTAGCACCAGCCACGGGATCACCTGAATAGTCTGTAACAAGTATAGAGAGATTTTTCCCTTCTTCAATTTCATCAACAGTACTTATAACCAATCCTCTTTTAAAACCAGTTTTATCTAATATTTTATCTTTAAGGTTGCTCAATGTAGTTTCAACTTCCTCATTAACCTCAACCTTATTATTTAGAATATTATCTATAAGTTCTTTAAATCCATTTAAAAAACCATTATCCCCATCTGTTAACCTTATGTCAAAATTTCCATTATTTGGTACCAGTTTTATACCTTTAGCATCACCCATTACACTTATTAACAATGAAGATAA
The DNA here is from genome assembly GCA_021162485.1 of Thermoplasmata archaeon. Taxonomy (GTDB): domain Archaea; phylum Thermoplasmatota; class E2; order DHVEG-1; family B8-G13; genus B8-G13. The sequence goes on along the minus strand of JAGGYP010000008.1, from coordinate 61 downwards.
CAGTATCACCACTATGTACCCACATAATATTATTTTGCTAATCTTCATCTCGAATTATCAC
>JAGGYP010000077.1 GCA_021162485.1 Thermoplasmata archaeon | reverse complement strand
CAGCTGGACTGCAGGATCTACTATGGGGTTTTGGTATGAGATACGCCATAACCTCTGCCTACCTTGCCGCTAGGAGCATAATAGAAAACACAAGCTATACAAAACTGGTAAAGGAGAAATTACTAGATAAACATAAAGCCTCCATAGTAAACAGGTTTTTCATTGAAGGCTACGGGGAGGATTATGGAAAAGTTTTAGTAAGACAAGCAAAAAAATTAGAGCCACAAAAAATTGCTGAGCTTCTCTATAGAACCTACAATTTGACAACATATGGAAAATTTTTTTACCCAATGGCTTGGTTCACACTTCTACTAAAATATAGGGAAAAGATTTTCTAAAAAGATTTTTTAGATGTCCCTTCTTTTGAAGAAATAATAACCTAGTATCAATGGTATTATCATCCATAGCAGCTGGGCAACAACCAGGGAGTATATGTTTATAAAATCTGGTGGTACTATTTTGATACCAAATGCTTGTTTTATATCAAAGGCAGCCATAATAGATGTCTGATTCATATCCATTGGGCTTAAAAAAAGAGATATCCAAAACCAGGTAGGCAGGTTGCTAACGTTGGAAAAAAGATCTTGCAGGGAGCCACCTGTGGCAAGGTAGATTCCAAAGATAATACTTCCCATTATCATTCCCCAGAAGAATATGAATATACCAGCTCCAAGTGATGTCGAGCGTTTTTTAAGAAGAGCAGAGAAACAAATAGCGAGGCTTAGGAAGATCAAACCAAGCAGTATAGTAAGAAGTATGAACGTTAGGTAGGCGAGCCAGTTGCTTGAGCTAACACTTAGAGCTATAACCAGGCCAGACAGGCCAAATCCTAAAAACACTGAGACTGCTATCACGCTTCCCAGGCCAAAAAATTTACCCAGTATAACCTCTGCTCTTCTAACAGGATAGGAGAGAAGGATAGGTAAAGACCCTTTCTCCTCTTCACCAGATATAGTAGCATATCCAAGCATTATACCAACCAAGGGTATAAGCAGAGAGGATATGCTCAGAAGAGTTGTTACAGTTTCACTCATGCTACCTAGGGTTCCTCCACCGCCTAGAACAGATGCTGCGACAGATAAGATGATAAAAATTGATGTTAGCAGAATAACCCATTTGTTTCTAATATTATCTGCAAATTCTTTCTTTGAAATATAGTATATTGATTTTAGACTTATCATGATTCCTCCTCTGATATCAGTTTTATAAAGGTATCCTCCAATGAGGGTTCAATTGTTTTAAAATCCCTTATCTCCAAACCCATTCTCTGGATATATTTTATTACATTTTGTTTAGACCAAGTTTCACAGGTAACAGTTAATGTGTCGCCTTTTGCCTCAGCATCTATGACTCCTTTCACATTGTAAATACCCTTGGGTATTGTTCCATTTAAACTAGGTATAATAAGCTCCAGTTTTGGTCTCAATCTCAAACGTTTACTTAGATTTGAAATAGTATCCTCTGCAATGATTTTTCCTTTGTTTATCACAGCTACTCTATGACAGAGATTTTGAACCTCAGAGAGGATATGAGATGAAAGAAACATAGTGGCACCTTTTTCATTTAACTCTTTTATTTTATCTCTAACAGTTTTTACCCATTTTGCATCCAAACCTGACATAGGCTCATCGAGCACATATATTCTCGGGTTTCCTATCATCGCCTGAGCTATACCAAGAAGTTGGATCATACCCTTAGAGAAAGTACCTACTTTTCTATGCATCGCATCTCCTAATCCTACCTCTTCCAGGAGATCTTCTGCTATAGATTTCTCAACACCTTTTAACTCGCATAAAAAATGCAAAGTCTGCAAAGGCGTTAGGTTATCATAAAATGCTATCTTCTCAGGTAGGTAACCAATGTTTTTTCTGATGTTCACAGAGTCTACATCAACTTTCTCTCCATATACACGTATCTCTCCATTAGAGGGATGGGTTAATCCCATAAGTAGTTTTATAGTAGTAGTCTTCCCAGCGCCATTGGGGCCAAGGAAACCAAAAATTTCACCTTCCTTAACAGAGAAACTTATCTTATCAACAGCTTTAACACCATTGTAATGTTTAGAAAGATTTTTAACCTGTATTATCACATTTTTTTCAGGAAAGGAAACAACTCCTTTTGAACCACATTTTGGACAAACTACTTCAATTCTATCCCCAGAGCTACCACTGATGGAGATTTTGTTTCCACAATTTGGACAAACTACAATCTTTGTAGTCATAATTTCAACTGCTCCCTCTGCTTCTACCCAAATTATTATCCTTACATTTAAACTATTACCAATTTTTATACATTAGCTACAATCTTTATTATATCCCCATCTTTAAGCTCATAATCAGCTCCGAGTATACGATGTGTACGAGCATCTACTGCTCTTATAAAATGCTCACCTAGATCAGTATGAACCTTATATGCCAGATCCTTAGCAGTGCTTCCTTTTGGCAGAAGATATGCATCTGGCAAAACCCTGCCATCTTTATCTGTCAAATGATGCTCATCCTCCACCGGGTAGACCACTATAAGATTCAGTAGTTCAAATGCGACTTTTTCAATGCATTTTTGTATTCCTGTGGAGCCAAATTTTTGTAAAACATTTTTCTTTATATATTCCAGCGCGTTTAGCTGTTTTTCTGTCAGTTTCTCTTTACTTATTATCTCAAAATCTGAGTCTCCTGGGTTGTATTTTATAATGTTTGATCTAGCTGCTCTTCTTAGAGCAAGCTCTGCCTCTGCACTGGTTGGAATAACAGGGTAACCTCTTTTTTCTATCTTTGGTATTTTATCCAGGATACTCTCCGGTGCTATATCACATTTATTGAATGCTAACAACATTGGCTTGCTTATCTTTCTCAAATAATTGGAAAAATGATGCAACATTTTATCTGTCCATTTTGATGGTCTATCTTTATTAAGGTTGGCTGATTTTATGGCATTCAAAATATGATGCTCTTTTATACCAAGACCAGTTAATTTTTCAGCGAGCATTTTCTCTATCTTTTTACCCTCTACCTCGCATT
>JAGGYP010000041.1 GCA_021162485.1 Thermoplasmata archaeon | reverse complement strand
TACTGGTATGAAAACTCTACTGGCTCATGGGTCTTACAACAAACAAATTCAAGCGTTTCATCAGGTTCAACAGTATACTGGACATACATAAATGCAACAGGATATGACACAGAATATTGGTGGAAAATTGAAGTATCAGATGGCACAGATACAACCTCAGCAACTTATAAGTTCACCACAAGAAGCCAATATATTCCAGGTTCACCAACTGGTTTTTCAGCCACAACAGTATCAGCAACCCAAATTGATTTAAGCTGGACAAAGGGAACGAATGCAGATTACACATATATCGAAAGAAATACAGTCAGCAATTGGAACCGTGGAGATGGAGCATTTGTCTGTAATATTACAGGCACAAGTTATAGCGATACTGGTTTAAATCCTCACACAACCTATTATTATCAAGCTTGGTCATATAATATTACGGACAACGCATACTCGACCAACTATGCAACAGCGTCAAATACTACAAAAAATACAGCACCAACCATTAGTAATGAAAACCCAACTAATGACTCAACTGATATAGACCTTCAACCAACCTGTCATGTTGATGTTAGTGATTCAGATGGAAATACCTTAACCGTTTACTGGTATGAGAATACCACAACAGGGTCTTGGGTTCTCAGACAAACAAACAATAGTGTATCATCAGGTTCAACAGTATACTGGGCTTATACCCAAGCAAACTCGTATGCAACAAAGTATTGGTGGAAGGTTGAAGTAACTGATGGCACAGATACAACAACAGCAATATATCACTTTACAACTATAACTAATAACCCCCCAATTTTAGGCACTCCATCTCCAGCCAATGGCTCAACTAATCAACCTCTCTCTCTTACTTGGTCTATTACTATCAATGATCCAGAAGGAGATACATTCAACTGGACAATTGAATGTTCAAATGGACAAAGTAATTCTGGCACAAATGGAGTAAACGGTACAAAATCTCTATCCTTATCTGGTCTTTCATACAGTACAAACTATACAGTATGGGTAAATACAACCGATTCGGGAAGTGGAGAATGGACTAATGCAACTTATTGGTTTATAACGAGCACCACGGGCAGTAGTGGGAGTAGCGGCACATCATCTGAAGAAAAACAACAGCAAGAGGAAGAAGAACAATCTACTCAATCAACTAATGTTTCTTCGACAGATGATATTTTGAATGAGCTTAACAATACTCTAAATATAGAACTTGAAAAACCATTCTATGCCAACGACACCGATGGAGATGGAAAGGTTGATAACTTTGTAGATCCAAATGGTCAGCTTAAACTGATAAATATAACAACAATTGGTAATGCTTCTGCTTTCTTAATATCTGCTGATGGCGATGAAATACCAGAATTCTTCTGGAATCCATCAAACAATTCCATAACTACAGTTAAACATTCTGTACCAACATCGTCTTCCATATGTGTAGATAAAGAAAATGAGAAAGTAACAATAACTGTTTCAATAAACAAAACAGGATGGGTATATATAGTGGTGGACGATGCATATCCAGAGTACGATGTCACAGTCAAGACGTCAGATGGACGTATAATCTCAGCTGATAAGATATGGAGGAAAGATGGTAAAATATATGTATTCGATGATCCAGATGTAGAATACTATTTCATCTATAGTTATACCATCCTGCCACCAACATTCAATCCACAATCAGGAATGACATTTACAACAGCAAAACCGACAATAACTATAACCTATAGTGAAAACGTAACTGTAATACAATCAACATTGAATGAGAATCCAATTTCTCTTACTTCACCAGATAACATGATATTCACCTACACTCCAGAGAGCAACTTGACAAATGGGGATTATCTACTAGAGATTACAGTCAGGGATAATGAGAATAACACAAGAACAGATGCTGCAACCTTTACAATAGCCGTAGCCTCTCCTGAAGAATCAGAGGAACAACCACTGGGAACATCATGGGTGATAGTAATAGTAGTGGTGGCAATGGTGGTTTTGGTTATACTTGGATTACTGGTCAAAGCAGGTATTCTTTATCTGGAAAGAAGAAGACCTCCAAAACGCTAATCTTATCTTTTTCTTTTTTATTTTTGATAATAACTATCAAATAAATATTATACACTATTATTGTTATTAGCAAAAAGTTTTAACTCTAGATCATAAATTTTCTGGAGATTCAAATTCCAATAAAAATATAAAAGATATGGATTTTTGTAACAAAAACCCTGCTTAGATATATTTTGTTTGATGGGAAAGATGTTTTTTGCTGGAGGCGCGTAGAAAATTACATGAGGATAGTTACTAATGTCACACCTGCCAGACCCGCAACAAAGAGTTCAAGCGGTGGTATAAAGAGAGAAACCCCTATGAATGGTATACATATTACCTCTGTAGCAAGATAGGTTCCAGAACCTAGTAGTCCATCGATTGTAAAAGCCAGATATCCACCCGCTATCAAGATCGGCGTGATTGGTAGATAAGGGGGAAATATAGCTCCCCATCCTCCACCGGAAACTAGACATAATATATTATATTCGTTATTAGTTGAAAGTTTTTTATTTTCTTTTACTAAATCTCTTAGTGGTATTGCGGTGGGCAGATCAATTTTTCTCAATATAGGCTTTAAGGAAGGATATTTTGTACTTATTTCATCTAGTGTCATGCCTGCAAGTTTCTCACATTCGCTGTTAAATTCATTATCAAGATAGGCTTTTACTTCTGGAGGGCATATTTCTTTCAAAATTTTGGTGTTAAAGTTGTTTGTTCGTAGTTCTTTAATTTTTTCCTTTGAAATGTATCTGATTATTTTCTGTTTTCCTCCAAGTCGATGTATTGTGAATACAGCCCTTACCATCTGCTGCTGTTGTTTTTCCTCTAATTTAATATTAGTTGAACGCTGCATATTTACCATAGTTGCTGAGACCATGGCTGAAGAAAGAAGTGTGAAAACAATAGCTATGCATACTGCTTTAGATTTCATATTTCTCAACTTCATGTTTATCACATCTTCCTTAATATTTCTAAAATATATATAATTAATACTTTATAAATTTTAAGGTTAAAAATGTAGAAATCCTATAATATAATCATAAAAGATGGGTTTATAGCTAAGATGGTTAAAATATGTTATTGGCTATTCGCTTTCTTATCTACACCAATCCATTTACATTTTCTATCTACTTCTGCTTGTATTTTGTCTATTAGATCCTGTCTCTTCTTTGGTTTAAACAGATGCCTAAATCTACCTTGCAGTTTTAGATATTCCTCAACTGGTTTCCTATCCGTCAAATATTTGGTAACAATTGGTTTTAATGGTTCCTCGTTTGTTATCTCATATAATATGAATACACCTGTTTCTACTGCAAGCCTTGCTAGTTCAACGGTTTGTTCTGTTCCAAATCTCCAACCTGTCGGACAAGGTGCAAATAAGTGGATAAATGAGGGACCGTCTACACTCAATGCTTTTTTGATTTTCTTTTTGAGATCTGCAGGGTAGGCAATGTTTGCAGTTGCAACATAGGGTATATCATGCGCCGCAGCTATCATTGCTATTGGTTTCTTTTTTCTGATTTTTCCAGGTATGATTTTACCTGCTGGAGAGGTTGTTGTGTGTGCAAAAAATGGAGTGGCAGATGATCTCTGTATACCAGTGTTCATATATGCCTCGTTGTCATAACAAACATACAAAACCTTGTGCCCTCTCTCCAGCATTCCAGATAATGCTTGTAAACCAATGTCAAAGGTTCCTCCATCCCCAGCTAAAGCAATTATGTTTGGCATTTTATCTTTTGATATTTTACCCTTGGCAATAAGTGCTTTGTAGGCTGCCTCGACTCCACTTGCTGCGGCAGCTGCGTTTTCAAAAGCAACATGAAGCCATGGAACACGCCATGCAGTCTGAGGATATGGGGTTGTAGTAACCTCCATACAACCTGTTGCTTCGATAACTATTGTGTTTTTCCCAGCTGCTTCCAAGATTTGTCTTATGGCAATTGCAGGGCCACATCCAGCACATGCTCTGTGACCTGATGCAAGGAGAGATTCTAAATTGCTCATGGTATCAACTCCTTGTTAACACCTATCCAAACTGGTCTTTCAACCTTTTTACCTTTTATTACATCTTTGCATACATTCAATATTTCTTCTAAGTCTTTGAATGTTATATCTCTGCCACCCAGTCCAAGAATGAAATCTAGAAGGAAGGGTCTATCTCTCTCATTTATCACAGCCCCGGCAAGATCTGCATAAACAGCGCCACCATATCCCATTGATATGTTTCTCTCTAAAATCGCGACTGTTTTTGCATTTTTTATCAAAGGCAGAATTTCTTTAAATGGGAAGGGTCTCAACACG
>JAGGYP010000054.1 GCA_021162485.1 Thermoplasmata archaeon | reverse complement strand
CCATAAAATATCATTATAGGTTTTTGTAATATCTGTAGAGTTTCTATACACAAAACAGATATAATTATGTGTTTGTTCTATTGTGATTATATCTCCATTTTTATCACAAAAAGAAGGGATGGAGTTATCCCAAAAATGAGGCCAAAATCTATTTCTACCAGATGCTCTAACACTGTTTTTCCATAGTTTTTGCACCTCAAAAATGTTTTTACATCTCATCATTGTTAACCTTTCAATACTATATGTTGAAACACCATTTCCCTCATCAACATACCTTGTGCTGTTTTTGGTAAGCGATAAACCATTTCCCCCAAAACCTAAACCAACTTGATTCATCAAAGGCAGCTCATAAAAAATTGGCAACCCACAAAATAGATAGCTATAATTCTCTGTTTCTATATCTGCTATAACAAAAATATTTGTTAGAAATCTACCGTAAACATGGGTTAGAAAAACGTTTTTTACGTTATCTCTTCTCATATCCAGGTTTTGTGCAAGAAATGTTTCATTGTTTTTTGTTGCATTGCCTGTCGCAAGGATAATAGTACATTGATTTGATTTAGTGAATAGGTTGAAAATGTTTAACAAATTCTTTATTCCAATTCCTATACTATTTGAAAGTCCGTGTAGCTCCTCAAGTAACCATGGTGAATAAATAGAAAGGTTCTCTAATGTTTTCTCAGCATAATCATCAGCTGGAGGTTCTTGTATCAGCCTTGCAAGAATTTCTAAAAATTTGTAAAAAAAGAAAAATTTTTTTCCAGCCTTGTATCCATAATCATAATGATCCTTAGCATGAATATGTGAGAAAAACTGTTTGGTTTTTTTATTTAAGTATACAATGCTTTTTTGTTTGATAGAATGAGACGCCAGTGCAAATTGTGCACCTAGTAGGGAGATCGTGAGCAATAAAACCATTAATTTAAGTTTTGTATTTGGCACAAAATCATCATATACCTCAAATAATATTAATTTATCGATTTATATTATTAAAAATGAATACTATTTAAAGATAAATTAAGATTAATACAGACTTTATAATAGTCTCTTATCTAGTGTAAATAAATTGAGATTATCTAATAGGAGTAGTATCTTTACTAAGAACAGGATTTTTCTTCAAATTGTCATTCTATGCTTACCCTGTATTTCTCGCCTTTTTTCTTTTTCTCTTTGCGCTTTATAACAACATCTAGTACACCGTTTTTGTAAGTTGCTTTGGTTGTCTTTGGTTTAACCTCACATGGTAGTTCCACTATCTTATGATATTTTCTCTGTGGAGTATCAACATTTATTTCTAGGGAATCCTCAGTTACCCTCAGATCAATGTCATCCTTCTCTACCCCAGGTATCTCTACTGTTACAGAAACCTCTTCATCCCCTTCTATAACATCAGTTAAAGGTTCTCGCTCATCTGATATGATTCTTTCTCCATCTGGTGTGATAGATGGTTTGTTACCAAACTCCTCTATCTTTGGTTTGCCATCAGGTCCTACTCTGATACTAAAACCGTGCACAAAAGGTTTATTCCACTCTATTTGATCAAAAGGGATGTCTCTAAACATTCTCTCTAGCATACGCTGCATTTCTTCAAATATTCTTTCGAAATCCTCGTCATCAAACCCAAAGAAATCAAACGGGTTTCTCCCGCGTCTTTTGTCCCTATCTCTTCTAAATGGATCCATAGTATTTTACCCTCCATTATATTGTATTCCATTTACTATTTAATATTTTCTCTATCTAGTTCTCTCTGCAGCTCTTCTATTAATCTCCTTATCCTTCTGTTTATCCTCTTTGGAACCTCTATTTTTATCAGCACGTGGAGATCTCCCCTCCCTCTTCCATGTAACCTTGGCATTCCCTTGTTTTTCAACGTAAAGACTGATCCGCTCTGTGTTCCTGGCGGTATCTTTAGTTTTTCAATGCTGCCATCTATGTTTCTAAATTTTATTTCTCCACCGAGAACAACTATTGGATAAGGTACTTCCACCTCGTAGAAAAGATCATTGCCGTCACGCTTGAATTTATTATGTGGTTTAATATGAACCACTACATAAAGGTCTCCTTTTCCACCAGGTCCTGCTTCTCCCTCACCAACTAATCTGAGCTGAGAACCTTCATCAACCCCAGGTGGTATGTTAATTTCTATCAGCCTAGTTCTTGTTACAGTTCCTTTTCCCCTGCAAACAGGGCAGGGATCTTTTATTATACTGCCTTCGCCTTTGCAATAATCACAAGTGGTTATACTTGTAAAGATACCAAAAGCAGTTCTCCTGGTATGTCTAATCTGTCCAGTTCCATTGCATCTAGAGCATTTAATAGGTTTTTCTCCAGGTTTTAATCCAGTTCCCTTACAATTATCACAAACCTCATTTCTCGGCACCTTTATTTCCTTCTTACATCCATTAAAAGCATCCTCTAGAGAGATCTCTATATCATATCGGAGATCATTTCCTCCCCAAGCTCTTCTCTCCCTTGAAAAATCAAATCTTTTTCCAAAAAATCTCTCAAAAATGTCCTCGAAACTAAAACCAAAGTCTATATCAAAACCAAGGTCTCTAAAAATCTCATCAAAATTAGCTCCTCTAAAAATATCCTCATAACTATATCTCTCATCTATACCAGCATGACCAAACATGTCATACTGTCTTCGCTTTTCATCATCAGATAAAACCGCATATGCCTCGGAAATCTCTTTAAATTTTTCCTCAGCATCTGGACTAGGGTTTTTATCAGGGTGATATTTCAAAGCCAGTCTACGATAGGCTCTTTTGATCTCTTCTTTTGTAGCATTTCTATCCACACCAAGGATTTTATAGTAATCTCTTTTTTTATTCATTGCAAAAAACCTGAAAATAGTAACTACTATATCTTCTTTTTTATCACCATATAGAAGCCAAGCTGGTTATAACAAAATACAAGATATCACCAACTATAAACGAGAGTATAAAACCAATTAACAAGGGTATCATAAAAGGAATTTTTGGTGTCACCCATATCATATCTCTACCCAACTTCTCCAACCTATCAAACTCCTCCTGAATTTGCTCGTCACTTACTGGATGCCATACAAAACTTCTTTCACCCTTATCATCTACTCTCTCCAATGGCCATACAAAACTTTTTCTTGCCTTCTCTATACTCATCTTATAACCAACAAGACAATAAGGAAACTCCAGGTTTTTCTTAAAAGCATTTATAACAACCAGTATAAATGGGATGAAAAGAAATAGAAAAATAGAATTAGAAAATATAACCCATGGAAACGGCAATATCGATGCCCAAAGCGGAAAAAGGTTACCTATCTTTGGCCAAAATGGCACAAGTATAGATAAAGCCATCAACGCCTTAGCATCAGCACCACCAAAAATAACACCAACTCTAAACAACAAATAAGCAATAACAAACATGATAGGGATGACAAATAGGTAAATAGCGTTTTCAAAACCTATACTAAAATACTGTATAACCAACATCAACAATCCAACTACACCCATTAAAAACCAAATTTTATCGGACACACTTCTGGTTTTTAGATCGCTATATGATGCAAAAAAAAGTAGAAGAAAAGCGATTAAAAAACGGATTAATGTAAGCCATATCTCGGTTTGTTGCATATGTTGCAGAATTAAAACCAGAAATATTAACATATTGATATTTTCTAAATTTCTAAAAAATTAGGTTAAAAACATTATAGGTTTTAACCACTTCTACTAAAAACTAAAAAAGGAAAAAATGGATAGATTAAATAGCTTTTTACTGCAGGTATAATGTTTGAACTATTGAATTTGACTTGATGTCTATTATCTTAATCTCATCACCTGCAGTATAGGCGCCCGCAGTAACTGAAATACTGATCACATCGCCTCCCTTTATCGCATCTGATGATGTTCCAGCACCAGTTGTTTTATACGTTGCTTTGCCTGATGCATAACTATCAAACTTATAATCTGTTGACGACGAACCATGCGTTATGCGAAAATATATATTTTTGTATAACGCACCAGACGAGGCAGAGACCACATCAAAATCAATAGAAGTAGCTGAGCTTGTTATTGGTGTTTTTTGCTGCAAAGTTATACTAATTGGTGCAGTAGGAGTACCGCTAAACCATCCGCTTATAGAAGCATATAACACTGCTACCAGAGCCACTGTGATCGCTACCATCAAGATGACACCGATAACTGCGGATACAGCTCTCTTTTCTTTCATAAATTTTCTATTTGCTTTCATCTTTTTCCCATCCTTCTCCTAGTCCAAACAATTTAATCTCAATATATCTAAACTACTATTTAT
>JAGGYP010000001.1 GCA_021162485.1 Thermoplasmata archaeon | reverse complement strand
GTTTATAGAAACTCTACAGATATTACAAAAACCTATAATGATATTTTATGGCATGCAAACCATCATCAATTCCTGGATCCAAATCTAACTGGATCAGTATACCCTTGGGAAGAAAATGTTGATCAAAGTACTTTTCTAAGAGCAAAAAGAGCAGTTGAGCTCCTTGAGAAAAACTATGGAAACATAACAATTGATACGATCAAAGAAATAATGAGAGATCATAATGGTGGAACAGATAAAAATGGTAGAGATTCATCTGACATATGTCGTTACCCTGACAAAAATGGCTCGTATGCTACAGTTGTATCCTGGATTATTCAGCCAAAGGAAATGATACTATATTTTGCTCATAACACCCCAGATAAAACAAGGTATCAACGTATAGATTTAGCAGATGTCTTTACCTGAATAGAATCTCAAAATGTTTGATCTACAATCTATGTTTTTAAAGGATAATCTGATGGGCCCGGCAGGATTTGAACCTGCGACCAACTGGTTATGAGCCAGTCGCTCCGCCAGACTGAGCTACGGGCCCACTGTCTATTTTTGTTAAAAGCAGAATAAGTAAATTAAATTTACTATTTTAAACCTTTGGAAAGTAGTTTCATCATAGGCAATGAAAAATTTATAGAGGGAAAAAGAGTTTTATAAAAAAGATTGAGTGGAAGTGAAAAATTGGTAGACATACAAGATATTGCTACACTTGCAAAATATCCTTTTTTGAAACAATCTAGAGAATACATTAAAAACCTCAATATTTCTGTAGAAGAATTACTACAGGATATTGCATACGAGAGAGCAAGATTGATTGGTTTAGAAAGAGTTGAAAATGCGTTAAAAAAAGGCGACGTTGGCAATAGAAGTCTTGCAACTGAGACAGATTGCATAATGGAACTGCTTTCCTACCCCATTGCTAGAATGATTAGTGTCTGCGTAGGTGAACCATATCTAAAGAGAAGATATGCGTTAGGGGAGGCGATACATTTCTACAAATATTTACAAAATGAAGACATAGATTTTCTGCTCTATATAGCAAATGAACTTGGGATGGATGTAAAAACATCTGATTCAAAAATAGAGATATACTTTGTTGACTATCTAAAAAATGCTCCAACTAGGTATAAGGAGTGGAAGCTTGTAAATAGGGTTTTAGATAAAGGATATGTTTATATAAACCATAGAGAACTTTCTAGGATCATTGAGGAAAACCTGCGTAATAGAATAATAGAAGAGCTGGATTCTAGAGAATGCGAAGAAATGGTTTACAAGACTTTCCAAAAAGAAATTGAAAGTTTTAGGAACATTGTTAAACTGAAAATCAAAAAAGCTAAAACAAAACCCATAGGAAAGGTAAGTATCTCACTTATGCCACCTTGTATGAAAAAGATACTTAGTATGATCCAATCAGGTGAGAATGTTCCACATATGGCTAGATTTGCTATAGTTGCATTTCTTAACTCTTTAAACCTAAACTTTAATGAGATAATGGAGATTTTTAGAAACGCACCAGATTATGAAGAAGATAAAACCAAGTATCAAGTTGAACATATCACAGGAAGAAAATCATCCACCAAGTATACACCGCCTGGATGTGATAAAATGCGAACCTATGGTATATGCCCAATTGATGAAACAGATGAACTATGCAAAAGGGTAAACCATCCCTTAACATATTACAAATTAAAATGGAAAAAATCCAAAGGTGAGGGAAAATGAAAAGGTTTGTAACATTTGAGGGTATAGATGGATCTGGAAAGTCTACGATTTCTAAAGGAGTCTATGAGAAGCTTAAAAAAGAAGGCTATGATGCCATCTTAACTTTTGAACCCACGGATACAGAACTTGGCAAAATTGTTAAAAAATGCATCGAAGAAAACTATGATCCAGTTGTAACTACTTTTGCTTTTATTGCTGACAGGATACAACATGTTGGAGAAATTAAAAAATGGGTTAAAGATAACAAAATTGTTTTATGTGACAGATATGCTGATTCAACATATGCATATCAAGCGGTTCAACTGGAAGATATTATAGAAAACCCTATTAAATGGCTGAAAGAGCTGCATGATAGGTTCATTATAAAACCTGAACTAACTTTTCTCTGTGTATTGGATGTTGATAAAGCTCTAGGTAGAATAAAAAACAGGGAAAAACTAGTTTCTTTTGAACGGAAAGAATTCCTTGAGAAGGTACAAAAAAACTATCTTCATCTAGCCTCACTTGAAAGAGAAAGATTTGTAATGATAGATGCATCAAAAAGCGTAAACAAAATAGTAGATGAATGCATGGTCAAGATTTTAGAAAGATAAAAAAATTTTTGATATAATCATCTTATATTTATAGAAAAATATAAATATTGTCTCGTTTATATTCTTTTGGTTCGAGGTTATGAGTAAAAAAAATTGTTATAGAAGGGTCTTGTCATTGTTTTTGATCATATTACTATTCCTAGCATATGTGCCATTTGGTAGCTCATTAAAAATCTCTAACATAGGGAAAAAATCTCAGATTGTAGAAAACAGTGTTTATTCTAAAAAGTTAGCTGAAAAAGCAAAAACTGAGGCGAATAAAAAAAATATTAGAACATATCAACGTATAAACTATCTAGAAGACTCTGCTATTTTCAAAGAAAAGAAACCAGTTTCATTAGAACCTGGTTGTTTGTTTGCAAGGATTCATACAATATATGAAAACAATATAGAAAAAGACATTCCTATCCAACTGTTTAAGGCTACAGAGATAGATGTGGACAACGAGGGAGGAAATGATCTTCTTTCCTATGCCAAAATATCCATCGATAGGATAGATCTCCATTTTGGTTTGAAAATCTCTCTGAATCTGGAAAGAGTCAATGATAATATTAAGGATAAAGCATTGGGTGTATACTTGGAGATTATAATCCCTGCCTTGTTTGAAAAATATGTAAAATCTCATAGGATAAGAATTGGGTATGAATCACCAGATGGAGAAGAACTGCCAAAAAATGTTAATGTGTTTTTCTCTTTTATCCCATCTATACCTTTTATTCAGCCATCCTCCTCAGCCATATGTCTGGGTATGGAGCATAATGGTGGAGAAGATAGTAAAATAGCTCTGGTGGCAGATTATGCTCGTCTGCAAAGCGATGGTGTAGATGTTGAAAGAAAATTTGCAATAGAGTTCGACCCGATAATTTCAACTACTCTATACTTTGACCCCGGTGTTGAAGACAAGGTATGGAGTTTCAAGTTTAAAAGGACAGCAAGTAGAGAATCCCTAGTGACATACTATTACGAAGTAATTAGGTACAATAAAGATAAAAAGGTTAGCTTGGTTTTTGATAAGCTTCCTCAGACAATGGAGTTTAATTTAGAAGTCACTCCTTTTTCATCTGATGGAGGAAAAATTGAATATAAGAGCAGTAGAGAGTTTAACATATTGTTTTCTGTTGAGTCAAATGAACTTGGACAGTATGCGTGTGCATATTTAGAGGGACTACCAAAACACCTGGTTGCAAAATGGAAAGCTGGCTTGGATGGAAATTTAGATATCGAAATGAGCTCCTCTATAGATAAAATTGTAATTTGCGACAATCTTGAAAAACCAGATGTTGAACTAGCTATAGATAATCTTCCTAAAGCAGTTAAGGTTTTATGGAGTTTGAGAGAAGATGGGTATTTTAAAGTGTTTACACAAACAGAGAAAGATTTTCAGCTGACCCTGTCTTGGCTTTTTAAAAAGATAGGTTGGAATATCACAGCATACATGCAAGGGTTACCAGAGAAAGTAGGTTTGTATTGGAGTCTTCCAATGTTTGCTAGCTCACCCGGCCAGTTATATATAGAAAGTAACGGTGAAACTAAAATTGGACTGTTTTTATCTAATGAAAACTGGAAGATAAACACTGGTTTTGAGATTAATCCTTTATCTTTCACAATTTCTTGGCTTATCTCAAATGATGGGTATATAATGATAGATTCTAATAATCAGTCAATAGTGGACAGCTACCTGGTTTTTCAACATGCTGGTTACACGGTTGGAACATCTATAGGATTATGGAAAACAAAGGATTTCAAGATCAACTGGCATATAAAACCTGGTTTCAAAATTAGTTGGTCTGGTTATCTTAAAATAGTTGATAAATTAAAGCTATGGATAGATCACAATGGGAATCATTATGAGATAGAGGGTAGATGTGAGCTATCAAAAGACAAGGGCGATCTAGAATTCAATAGTAAAAAGGATGTAACGTTTGAGATTAACGCCCTTTCAAATAGTGTCTTTGAGATGGATGTAACGATGCAATTGGCTGGAGAAAGAGATTTCGCGATATCCTGGAAAAAAGGATATACTGGATATATAACTTTGGATACAAAAAATGAGAGGGTATCATCTGTTGGTTTTATAGTTTATACAAATGGAAATGATTTTGGTATTAAGCTCAAATCTGATACATTAAAAGCTAAAGATTTTGAAGCAACATGGGATTTCTCTCATTTGATACCAGATATAGATATAGATGGAAATATTGACCTAACTGGTGATTTTGACTTTTCCATATTATTCAGTGGTAAATGGTATAAAATATTCTAAAACAACCATCTAAGTTTCTGAATTTTTTGTTCTATTTTATTCGATGTTTGTGCCAGATTATTTATATACGTTCTCTGACAAAGTATAACATGGTGAGGAAAAATATGACGATAAAGATTGTTGGTCAAATATCAAGGGAAGATGTTAAGGAGATAGAGTTCATCTCCCGTGTTCTTGTTGTTAAGAATAGGATTAGAAACATTGTTAGTTAATTTGAGGTTGATATAGATGAAGAAGAAAAATAAGACACGAAAAAAAATTGTACCCAAAGAAATACCAATTATATGGGTTAATATATAATCTTGTTTTGACTTGTTTCGACTGATATTTTACTGATTTTTCTAATATTTTTATCGAAATATTTATATATTGATAAGTCTACCTATTTACTATAGAAAGAGGTAATGCCTAATGAGAAAGATAATAGCAGTTGGATTGGTAACAATATTTTTACTAAGTGGTACTATAGCATCAGCATCAGTTTTAAAGAAACAAATCAGAAGAAACAATGCTGTACAGCTTAATATGGGTGGAGCAAAACTGGACATAGAGATATTGGACAATTTTTATGCAAAGATCAAAAATACAGGCGATAAAGATGCTACTAACGTAAAATGGAATATATGTTTACAGGCTCTTATTCTAGTAGGTGGAGGATGTAAAAGCGGGTCTATAGAGAAGCTAAAACCCGGTGAAGAAACAACAATACATTATCCAGTGGTGTTTCTAATAGGTTTTGGACCCTTAGTAATGAAGGTAACCGCTAGTGCTGATAATGCTGAAAAAGTAATAGAGACCAAGCTTGTAGGATTTCTACTAGGGCCACTTATATTATCACCATAGAATAATTAGAGAGATAAATGTTTAAATTGTAATTAAAATGGAATTAGCAAACCCACAATTTTTTATAGAAAATATTATATATTATAGCTACTTATATTTTATATATGGATGTGATTTTAATGAAAAAAATAGTAGCCATTGGGATGTTAGTGATTTTTCTAATAAGTAGTATCCTCGTACCTGCAACTGCAATGAAAACACAGATTACAAAAAATAGTACTATGAGATCCCTCACGGGCAATACACAATTACAACTAAAAATAGTAAGTTATCGTCGTGCAATAATCAAAAATGTTGGAGATGAAGATGCCTACAATATAGATTGCGAAATAGCCTATAAGGGGTTTAAAACAGGTTTAGAATATGTAGATAAATGGATAGAAAAAATCGAAGCTGGCGAAGAGAGAGAAGTATATGTTCATGGGTTTATATTCTGGTTTGGTTTTGGACCTTTGGTAATGAAGGTAACCGTTAGTGCTGATAATGCTGAAAAAGTAACAAAAAGCAGGCTCGTAGGGTTTATGCTGGGGCCTTTATTCTTCCCAATATAGGGTCTAAGTAGCAGATATAGGATTTTTTCCCTCTCTCATTATCTTGAGATATGGATCAAGTTTTCTTT
>JAGGYP010000086.1 GCA_021162485.1 Thermoplasmata archaeon | reverse complement strand
CTACTATAATGTAAATATGAGTTAAAATAATTTTTCAGAAAAATGCAATTTATTATAGAAAATGTATTAATATATGAAAAACTTATACATATTACGTATGTGGAAGAGATTTAATGAGGTTGATAGGTTAAAAAGAGTCCTTGATTATCCACCTGAGATAGAAGAAAGGTACGAGGATAAGTATATAAGATCTGTTTATGAGAGATTATATGGAAGGGATTCTACTCCAAGTGAAAAGACACTTTTAATGGCATCTGATTTACCCTATTCTCTGAGACCAAAAGTAGAAATATATACAAAGGAAGAAGAAGTTAAAGAGGAAAAAAAGGTAGAGGAAATAGAAGAGCAGAAGGATGATGTTGAGATAGAGATAATTCAGAGTGAGGTAAAAGAGCCTGAGTTTATAAAAGTTATACCAAGGATAGAAAAAGAAGAGTTTCCAAAAGTAGAAGTAGTTGAGGAATGGAAAACTGAAAAATTACCTGAATGGAGAGCTGAGGAGGAAACGCCAGAGTGGGTTGAAACAGAAATTCCTCTCACTGTTAAAGGATATACACTATATAGAAGAGAAGTAGAACTAAAAAGTGGAAAAATCCAAACCATATATTTCTTTAGCAAAAGAAAACCAAGAAGTGGCGAGCCTTGTGCATTGCCAGATGGTTTTGAGGTTAAAGTTAACAAGAGAAGTGGTATGCCATATTTAAGATCAACTGGAAGAAAAGAGGCAAATAAAAAAGAGTATTATGAGAAAAATGGATATCATCTATACAAAAGAGAAATAAAACTAAAAAGCGGTAAATCTCAGACAATATATTTCTTCAGCAAAAGAAAACCAAGAAGTGGCGAGCGTTGCGCACTACCAGAAGGTTATATAGTTAGAATTAACAAGAGAAGTGGTATGCCATATTTAAGGAAGAAATAAAAGGGCAAAGGATTTAATTATCAAGCCTCTTTTTGAGAAACAATCTACTGCAATTTATTCAGGCGAGGGAAAAAATGGTATGGGAAGGACCTCTAAATAAAATAGATGATTACAGATGGGAAATACCAAAAAGTTACAAAGGCGAAAAAGGAAATTTACAGATGAGGACATCTGCAGTTATTTATGCATCAGAGAAAATGATAGATGAGATAAAAAAAGACAATGCTCCAGAACAGGCAGCAAATGTTGCCACTTTACCAGGCATAGTTGGTAAATCATTAGCAATGCCTGATATTCACTGGGGCTATGGATTTCCGATAGGAGGAGTAGCTGCAACAGATGCCGAGGAAGGTGTGATTTCACCTGGTGGAGTGGGGTTTGATATAAACTGTGGCGTTCGTCTAGTTAGAACGAATTTACATGTCAAAGATATTGATAAAAAAACAATTCGCTTGCTTATAGATGAACTATTTAAAAACGTGCCATCTGGTCTGGGATCTCAGGCGAAAGTGAGACTGAGCAAAAAGGAGCTTGAAGATGTTTTAGAAATGGGTGCACGCTGGGCTGTAGAAAATGGTTATGGATGGGAAAGAGACCTAGAGTATCTGGAGGAAAATGGATGTTTTAAACATGCAGATGCTTCCCTTGTCTCTGAGAGAGCAAAAGAAAGAGGAAAAACTCAACTAGGCTCACTTGGTGCTGGAAATCATTTTCTTGAAATACAAAAAGTAAGTGAGATTTACGATAAAGAAGCTGCCAAGGTTTTTGGAATTAATGAAATAGGTCAAATAGTTGTAATGATTCATACTGGTTCAAGAGGCTGTGGTCACCAGATTTGTAGCGACTACTTGAGAGTTTTAGAAAACGCTGTTAAAAAATACAACATCCATCTTCCTGATAAACAACTTGCATGTGCCCCAGTAAAATCTCCAGAGGGAGAAAAATATTTTAAGGCAATGGCATGCGCTGCAAACTTTGCATGGACAAATAGACAGATGATATTACACTGGGTAAGAGAATCTTTTGAAAAAATACTAGGTAGAAGAGCAGAAGAAATGGATATGAACGTCATCTATGATGTATGCCATAATATCGCAAAAATAGAGGAGCATATAATTGATGGGAAAAAAAGAAGGGTATATGTCCATAGAAAGGGAGCCACTCGTAGTTTCGGCCCAGGGAGAAAAGAAATTCCTTTAAAATACAGAGATGTGGGTCAACCTGTCCTCATACCTGGAGATATGGGAACTGAAAGCTACTTGCTCAGGGGAACAACTGAAGCAGAAGAAAGCTTTGGATCTACTTGCCATGGCGCTGGTAGAGTTTTATCTAGACATGAGGCACTTAGAAGATGGCGTGGAGAAAATATCTTGAAACAGCTTGAACAAAAAGGTATTTATGCCCATCCTGCCAGTTTAAAAGTATTAGCTGAAGAATCACCAGATGCATATAAAGATGTAGGAGAAGTTGTCAACGTTACTCATAATGCAAAACTTTCTTTAAAAGTTGCAAAACTTCTTCCATTAGGAGTGATTAAAGGATAATTTTATAAAAAAATAAATTAAAAAATACATGGGCGGGCTATGTAAACATCTCCTCCTTAACCATCTTTACCACCCCCTCTCTAATAATATATCTATATTATATTTTGTCAAAACATGTTTATAAACTTTTCCTTCACATTTTCAGGGGACAAAATTTGAAATGATTTTTTCAATTAATTTTAAATGCTAAAAAGACATTTAGTTATATTAGTAAGGGATGGTGATGCATTGGAAGAAGTAAAGATTAATGAGTTTGAGAAGGTGGATTTAAAAGGCGGCACTATAATAGCTGGTTTTCCATCTATTGGTCTAGTGAGTACTATAGCAGCGAACTACATAATAGACTCGCTGGGATTAAAACAAATTGGTGACATGAGTTCACCATATTTCCCAACATTATCTGTTGTGCATGATGCTGAGCCGCTTTCACCTGTGAGAATATATGCAAATGAGAAAACAGGTAAGGAGAAAATTATTGTTTTTGTATCAGAGTTTCGACCAAAGCCAAATCTGATAACACCTCTGG